>JANWJA010000028.1 GCA_025449615.1 Methyloceanibacter sp. | reverse complement strand
GGTTGCGCCTTCGCCGCGCAATGCTTCGGTCGCAAGCGGGGCAGGGTCGCGGCCAATATCGATCGCTGTGGGATGGAACTGCACGAACTCGGCGTCCGCGATCACGGCGCCGGCCCGCGCGGCAATGGCGATGCCTTCGCCGCGAGATTCGCGCGGATTGGTGGTAATGGCATAAAGCTGGCCCGCGCCGCCTGTCGCCAGCACGATCGCAGAGGCCTCGAGGATCAGAGCCGGCACCAGCGGTTTCGCCTCCACCGGGGCAAGCTCGACCCCGGTCACGCGGCCCTGGTCGGTCGCGAGCCCGCAAGCCGCATAACCCTCCAAAATTTCGATCGAGGGCGTGTTGCGCGCAGCCTCGATCAGCGCCGCCATGATGGCGCGGCCGGCAGTATCGCCTTTGACGTGAAGAATGCGGCGCGTCCCATGCGCAGCCTCCTGCGCCAGGTCGAGACGGCCCTCCAGGTCTTTGTCGAACGGAACGCCATAGCGGAGCAGATCCTCGATACGGCCCCGTGCCTCACGCGCCATGGAGAGCGCGACGCTCTCATCGACGATGCCGGCACCCGCGCTAAGTGTGTCGGCGGCATGGGCCTCCGGACTGTCGCCTTCGGCAAGCGCTGCCGCGATACCGGCCTGGGCCCACACGCTCGATGCGCCTTCGCCGAGCTTTGCCCCCGAGACCAAGGTGACCGGGATCGGCGCGAGCTTCAGTGCGGTGAACAGGCCGGCAAGGCCTGCACCGACAATGACCACGCCGCGCCGCTCGATGACCGGCGCCGACGGGGTCCTCTGTTTGCTGCTGTTGGTCACCGCTTGCCTCTATCTCCGCGATTACGCTAGCGATTGAGATTGACCATGCGCTCGACCGCTTTGCGAGCTCGTCCTGCGATCTCAGGCGGCACCGTGACCTCCTCCTTCAGATAAAGCAGGCTGTCGAGGATCTTCGGCAGCGTGATCCGCTTCATATGCGGGCAGAGATTGCACGGTCGCACGAACTCGGTGTTCGGCGCTTCCACCGCGACGTTATCGCTCATCGAGCACTCGGTCACGAGCAGGACTTTCCGCGGCTCGTGCTCCTTCACCCATTTGATCATGCCGCTAGTCGAGCCGGCGAAATCGGCCTCAGCGATCACCTCGGGCGGACACTCCGGATGCGCGATGATCCTCACCCCGGGATCGGCCTCGCGATAGGCGCGAAGCTCCTCGGGCGTGAAGCGCTCATGCACCTCGCAATGACCCTTCCAGGTGATGATCTCGACATCGGTCTGGGTCTGCACCCATTTCGCCAGAAACTCGTCGGGAATGAGAATGACGCGCTTGGCGCCGAGCGACTCCACGACCTTCACCGCATTCGACGAGGTGCAGCAAATATCGGACTCCGCCTTCACCTCTGCCGAGGTGTTGACGTAAGTCACGACCGGCGCGCCGGGATAGGCGGCACGAAGACTGCGGACGTCCGCGCCGGTGATCGAGGCCGCGAGCGAGCAGCCCGCGCGCAGGTCCGGGATCAGCACCAGCTTGTCGGGGTTGAGCAGCTTTGAGGTCTCTGCCATGAAGTGCACGCCGCCTTGCACGATGATGTCGGCGTCGGTCTTCGACGCCTCACGCGCAAGCTGCAGCGAGTCGCCGACCACGTCGGCGACGCAATGGAAGATCTCGGGCGTCATGTAATTGTGTGCGAGCACGACGGCGTTCCGTTCGCGCTTCAGCTCGTTGATCGCCTTGATATAGGGCGCGAAGGCAGGCCACTCGACCGGCGGGATGACCCGCGACACCTTCTCGTAGAGCTTCGCTGTCTCCCGCCGAACCTCTGGGGTATAGGCGAGATCTGGCAGCACGATAGCTGGCCGCCCTTCTGATATTTTTACCGATTGTCCGCGTTGAATGGCTGCGGTCATTCGGATGGTCCTCCCTTTCACCAATAATGCTCACAGTGAGCATATATAGGTCGTTAAAACATCCGGCACAAGGCCGGCCCAGCAAGCCCCTAGTTCTCCAAATGAGTATAGGGGATCGGGGAGGCGAATCCTAGTAGGAGGCGACCTGGTCGGGTGGCGCCTTCGGGCGCACGAGCGCGTAGATCGCGAGGCAGCCGAGGAGGAGCAGGCCCGCAATTGCCGATGCCCGCCAGTCCCCGGTCGTGACCCGGACGACAATAAGCGCCAGGCAGACGAAGACGCCGAGCGCGGGCACCAGGCGGGGTACCTCGAAATAGCCGCGCTTCTCGCCCTTCCGTCCCTTCAGCAGGAAGAGCGCGCTGTTCATCACGGTGAACACCGCGAGCAGGAGCAGCACCGTCGCCGCGGCAAGGTCTCCGATCGACCCCCAGAGTGCGAGCGGGGCCACGATGACGAACAGCGTGGCCACGGCGATATGGGGCGTGCGTCTTTCCGGGTGGATGTCGCCGAGTCTCGCGTGCAGCAGACCTTGCCGTGCCATGCCGTAGATCAGGCGCGAGGCCGTGACGTAGTTCACCAGCGCCGTATTGGCCACGGCAAACAGCGTGATGAAGGTGAACACGATTGGCGGGATGGCGGGCGCCGCGCGGTTGACCACTTCGGTGATCGGACCTGGCGCCGCGCCTAGGTCTTGGTAGGGCACGACCGAGACCGCGGTGATCGCGACCGCCATATAGAGCATCGCGGCCATTGCCATGGCGAGAATAAGCCCGATCGGCAAAGTGCGCTCAGGGTTGCGGCACTCCTCGGCGACGTTGAACGTGTCCTCGAAGCCGATAAAGGCAAAGAAGGTGAGGACCGCGCCCTGAATGACCAGAAGTGCTGCGTCGCCAGTGCTAGCCGTCACCGGCGTGCTGAGATAGTCGACGCTCCCCCAATAAGAAAATCCGACGGCGATGACGATAAGGAGACCGGACGCCTCGACGATGGTGCACAGCACGTTGACCCACATCGCTTCGCGAATCCCGCGAAACACGATGCCGCCGAGCACGAGAAGAAAGCCGAGGGCGAGAACCCACACCGGCAAGGACTCAAGCCCGAGCAGGCTCGCAAGATTTGCCGCGAAGACTCGCGACTGCGTGGCGACAGAGGTCAGGCCCGAACACACCAACGCCAACCCGACGATGAAACTCAGAAGGGTTGAACCGTAGGCGCGCTGCGTGACGTAGGCAGCGCCTGCCGCACGCGGATAGCGAGATGCAAGCGAGGCGTAGGACAACGCGGTCAACAATGCCGCGACGAGAGCCACGGCGAAGGCGAGCCACACCGCATTGCCGACCTGACCGGCTGCTTGCCCGATCAGCCCGTAGATTCCGGCGCCGAGCATGCTGCCGAGCCCGTAAAGCGCGAGCTGCACCGGCCCGATGGTTCGGTGCAGCGTCGGCTTGTCGTCCTGGCTCACGGCGTATCCCCCGGGGCAATGCGATCAGTTTTTCAGACGATAGCCGGTCTTGAAGATCAACCACACGATCCCGAGACAGACGACAAGGAAAAGCAGCGTCATGCTGAGACTTAAAGTCACGCTGACATCGGACGTGCCGAAGAAGCTCCAGCGGAACGCGCTGACCAGATAGACGACGGGGTTGAACAGCGTGACTTTCTGCCAGAAGGGCGGCAGCACATGGATCGAATAGAACGTGCCGCCGAGAAAGGTGAGGGGGGTGATGATCAGCAAGGGCACGAGCTGCAGCTTCTCGAAGCCGTCGGCCCAAAGCCCCAAAATGAAGCCGAACAGGCTGAACGTGGCTGCCGTCAACACTAAGAAAAACAACATGAAAAATGGATGCTTGATCTCGATGGGGACGAACAGAAAGGCCGTTGCCAGCACGATCAGGCCGAGAATGATGGACTTGGTCGCCGCCGCCCCGACATAGCCGATCACGATCTCGAACGCCGAGATCGGCGCGGACAAGAGCTCGTAAATCGTCCCGGCGAAACGGGGGAAATAGATGCCGAACGAGGCGTTGGCGATGCTCTGCGTCAGCAGCATCAGCATGATCAGCCCCGGCACGATGAAGGCGCCGTAGGACACGCCCTCGATCTCGCTGATGCGCGAACCAATCGCAGCCCCGAACACCACGAAATAGAGCGAGGTGGAGACCACCGGCGAGACGATGCTCTGCATCAGGGTACGGCGGGCGCGTGTCATCTCGAAGGTGTAGATGGCTTTGACGGCGGGAAGGTTCATCGCTTTTGCCTCACCAGGTCGACGAAAATGTCCTCGAGCGAGCTTTGCGTCGTGTGCAAATCTTTGAACCTCACGCCGGCATCGGCCAGGTCCTTCAGCAAGTTTGTGATTCCCGTGCGCTCTTTCTGGCTGTCATAGGTGTAGATCAGCTCGTTGCCGTCTGCCGATAATGTCAGGCGATGCCCGTTAAGACTCTTCGGCAGCACCTCGAGTTTTTCGTGAAGCTGCAGCGTCAGCTCTTTCTTGCCGAGCTTTTGCATCAGTGCGGCCTTCTCCTCAACTAGGATGATCTCGCCCTTATTGATGACGCCGATGCGGTCGGCCATCTCCTCGGCCTCTTCGATGTAATGTGTGGTGAGGATGATGGTGACGCCGGACGCGCGCAAACCCCTGACCAATTCCCACATATCTTGCCTGAGCTCGACATCGACGCCCGCGGTTGGCTCGTCGAGAAACAGCACCGTCGGCTCGTGCGCCAATGCCTTGGCAATCAGCACGCGGCGCTTCATGCCCCCCGACAGCGTCATGTTTTTGTTGTTGCGCTTGTCGAACAGCGAGAGATCCTTCAATAGCTTTTCGACGAAGGGGGGATTCGGTGTCTTGCCCCACAGCCCGCGGCTGAACGAGACCGTGTTGAACACGGTCTCGAACATGTCGCCGGTCAACTCTTGCGGCACCAGACCGATCATGGCGCGCGCGGGACGCCACTCGCTGACGATGTTATGTCCGCCCACCAGCACCCGTCCCTCTGACGCATTCACGATCCCGCAGATGATGTTGATCAGCGTGGTCTTGCCGGCGCCGTTCGGGCCGAGCAGCGCAAAAATCTCGCCCGGCCGAATGTCGAGATCGACGTGGCGGAGCGCCTCGAAGCCCGACGCGTAAGTCTTCGACAGATTGGTGACGGATATAATCGGCTGCATGATTCTGGCGAGCGTAAAGCGGAAGGGGCGAAGGCGAGAAGCGCTATTGCCTGATTGTGGCGGGGCCGGGGCCTTGTGACCTATTTGTAGGCGGTCGCGGCAAGTTGAACCAGCCAAGTTCGCTATGATTATCTATTTCGCCGCACTCAGTCGCAAGATCTTCCCGTCACCTTCATCAGTCAGCGCATAGACCGCGCCGTCGGGCCCGACCGCCACGTCGCGAATTCGCGTACCCATTGGCAGCCTCTCTTCGCCCTTCACCGTCTCACCGTCGAGCGTGAGGCGGATGATGGCTTCCGACGATAGACCGCCGATCAAGAGGTTGCCGCGCCAATTGGGGATTGCATCGCCCGTGTAGAAGGCGATTCCTGACGGCGAGATCACCGGATTCCAGTGATAGATGGCATCGGCGAAGTCAGGCCTCGTCGGCGGTTTCGGGATCGCCGTCCCGTCATAGTGGCTGCCCCAGCTCACCACAGGCCATCCATAGTTCGAACCTGACTTGGGTATATTGAGTTCATCGCCGCCCATCGGGCCGAACTCGGTTTCCCAGAGCTTCCCTGTCTCTGGATGGATGGCGGCGCCTTGCGGATTTCGGTGGCCGTAGGACCAGATCTCCGGCCGCGCATGCTTGTTACTGACAAAGGGATTGTCCTCCGGGATCGATCCGTCCGGATTGATGCGCACAATCTTGCCGAGATCATTTGACAGATCCTGTGCCGGACCGAATTGGAAGCGCTCGCCGAGGGTGACGAATAGCTTGCCGTCCGGCGCAAAGGCGAGCCGCGAGCCGAAATGATTGCCGCCATCGATGGTGGGGACTTGCCGGAAGATCACTTCGACCTTGTCGAGACCGCTATCACTAAGCACGCCGCGCGCGACGGCAGTCCCGGCGCCGCCCTCGCGGGGCTCCGCATAGGTGAGGTAAATCCACTTGTTGGTCTTGAAGTCTGGGTCGAGCGCGACATCGAGCAGCCCGCCTTGGCCTGAAGCATAGACTTCCGGCACGCCTTGCAACGGCTCCGACAGCGTCCCGTCCGTGGCAACGAGGCGAAGCCGGCCCGGCCGTTCGGTCACCAGCATGCGCCCGTCCGGCAGGAAGGTCATGCCCCAGGGATGCTCGAGCCCCTTGGCGAAGGTGGTTACGTCGAGCCTGGCCGCTTCCGTATCCATCGTCGTGCCAAAAGCCGAAACGTGCGCGACAGTAAACGCAATCACAGCCAGAGCCCCGGCCAAGGCGCCGAGCCTCAGGAGCCGAGAGGATGTGTTGGGCCCGTTTGCAGTCCGCATGAAAACCTCCCGGCCATTTCACTGGACCGGAACCAAAACGTAGAACTGGAGCGAAAGTTCGGCGAACGAGCGACAGCGGTCAGCCTGCCAGGCGCATGCTCACACTTCGGCCAGGGCCGCCAAGACGCTGCGTGCGAATTGGCTCAACGAGGGATCGCGGGCCCCCATCACGAGAACGAGGTCACCCTGTCTGGCCTCCTCCGCGATCCGCGAGGCGAGCCAGTCGCGTGAGGGAGCGAACTCCGCCTTTGTGCCTCGATCCGCGATCTCCGCCACGATATCGGCGGCGGAGAAATCGCGGATTGCCGTGCCCCCGGCGTAGAAGATTTCAAGCAACCAGAGTCGGTCTTGACCGCCGAGCTCTCGCGAGAAGGTGTTAACGAAATCCTGGCGCAAGAACCGCGTCGGTCCGTAACCATGTGGTTGGTAGATCGCAAGCACGCGGGTCCCGCGAAGCTTCGCAGTCCGGATTGCGGCCGCGATCTTGTCCGCGTTGTGCGCAAAATCGTCGACGACTTCGACGCCGCGGGCCGTCCCGATGGTCTGAAAGCGTCTTCCTACGCCTTCGAAGCGGGACAGCGGG
>JANWJA010000027.1 GCA_025449615.1 Methyloceanibacter sp. | reverse complement strand
CGCTCTCGGCGCTCGAAGCGGAGCTTTCGGTCTCGCCGCAAGACGTCGCGGCGCTGATTATCGAGCCGCTGCTGCAGGGCGCAGGGGGAATGCGGCTGTGTCGGCCGAGTTTCCTGAAGTCTATCGTCGATTTGGCACATGCGGCCCGTGTGTTGGTGATTTTCGATGAAGTGGCGACGGGTTTTGGGCGAACGGGGACGATGTTTGCCATGGAACAAGCCGGCGTGGTCCCGGACCTGGTCTGCCTGTCGAAGGGGCTGACCTCCGGCTACATGCCGATGGCAGTGACCGCGGCGCGGGACAAGATTTTCGAGCAATTTCTTGGAGATAGCTTTGACCGCGCCCTCCCCCACGGTCACTCCTTCACCGCCAATCCGCTGGCTTGCGCGGTGGCGCTACGCTCGTTGCAACTCTTCGAGGATGAGAAGACGCTTGCCCGCATCGCCCGGATCGAGAAGCGCCATCGGGCATTCCTGCCCGAGCTTGCATCGCGGGACGGCGTCGAGCGGCCACGCGTGATCGGATCGATCCTTGCGTTCGATCTGAAAGGGCCGGACGAATATCAGTCGAAGCGAAGCACGGCGTTGCGGAATTGGTATCTGGCGCACGGCCTGAACATCAGACCGCTCGGATCGACCGTCTATCTGATGCCGCCTTATTGCATCACCGATGAGGAATTGGGCCGAGCCTATGCGGGGCTGATCGAAGGTCTCGAGGCAACGGGCTCATAGAGCGCCAAGGCGACCATAAATAATGTGCCAGGTGACGCGGCCGCCGGTCCTCGCATCGCACGCGCGAATGGCGCGGCGGAGTTGGCCCGCCGACAATTTCGCGTAACCCTCGCGCGGCGTGGCGCTGCCGACGCGCTTCATGCGGCGCAAGAAGGCAAGTGTCGATGCATCGACGATGCTGCACTCCTCGGCGACGATGCCGGGAAGCGTCGGACTGGTGATTACGCCGTCCGAGAGTCCTTCCGCATCAAGCGCACTACGCCACTCGGCGAAACTCTCAGGTCCAAGCGTGGCGAACAGCAGAACTCCATTTGGAGCCAGCAGTGAGCGCAATTTGGCGAGGCTCGCGACAGGATCGCTTAGCCAATGTAGCGCCATGCTGGTGGTGATGAGATCGAAGCTGCCCAACGCCGCATCCGGCTGGTTGCCATCCATCTGAGTAAAACGGGCGCGCCCGCGAACCCGCAGGCCGATATTGAGGCGGCATTGCTCCAACATGGTTCTCGCAAGATCGGTGAAGACGAAATTGCCATCAGGATATTGCGCGACCAGATGGCGGCTGAAGAGCCCCGTGCCGCAGCCGAGCTCGAGCACGCGCGGAGCCTCAAGCGGCGGCAGCAACAGCGCCAAGCGGTCAGCAATGCTCGCTTGAAGATCGGCGTGGAGTTCGTAGGCTTCCGCGCGGGCCTCGAAGCTCCGGGCGATGGCAATGTTACGGTCGTATTGCATGGGCAAAATCAGTGACTCGAGAGGCGCACCAGTCGGGGCGTAACAGCGGTAGCGCGTGGCCGCTGCTGTCAGACCATATAACATCGCCGTTCCAGACCGTCTCGCTCATCGAGGGCGGCACGATTGCATCGTCAAGCGAGGCGAGAGCGAGTGTGGGACAGGTCAAGGCTCGCCGCTCCTCCCGAGCGTCCCAGGAGGCGAGCCAGTCGAGACCCACATTGAGCGCTTCGACATTGAGCGCGTTCTTCGACGCGAAGGGCTCAGTGCCGCAACCCTTCCAGAAACCGCGAAGCGTCGCGTCGGCGTCTCTCTTGAGGGTGCGCTGCATGCCGAGCACGCGCGACTTAGGGATGTAGCAGGAGAAACAATCGAAGCCCTGGATGCTGACGAGTGCGCGGAAACGCCCCTGCCCTTGCTTGAGCAGCCAAAGAAGTCCGAACGAGTGTCCAACGGCGATGCTGTCGGGATGCCAATCGCTCACCCCTGCTGGACCGCCTTTGATGAAGCCGAGATCGACGCGGGCGATCTCAGCGTCCGGGAGATGGCGAACGAATTGATCCCAGATGCCGGCGTGGAAGCCCCAGCCATGGACGAGCACGAAGCGCATGCGGCTTTTCGTCAATGCGCCGTTGCCCGGCGTGGCGGCTCTTGCGCCTGGAAGATCTCCAACAGCCGATCGATATCCGAGTGTTCATGCGCTGCGGTAAACGCCAGTCGCAGCCGCGCGGTACCGTTGGGCACGGTCGGCGGCCTGATCGCCGCCCCCCAGAAGCCGGCGCGGCGCAGCTCGCCACTCATCGACAGCGCTGCCTCGGGCGTGCCCAGGATCACCGGGACGATCTGTGTCGAGGAGCCGCCGGTGTCGAGGCCGAGCGCGTTGGCTCCGTCGCGGAAGCGAGCGGCGAGGCTCGCCACATGTGCCCGCTCACGATCCATTGAGGGCAGAAGATCAAGCGCTGCGTCCATGGCGCCGAGCACAGGCGGCGGCAGCGCCGTGGAATAGATCAACCCGCTGCAGCGATTGACGAGATAGTCGCGCACCGTCTCCGAGCAGGCGACATAACCGCCGAAACCGCCAAGCGCCTTGGAGAAGGTGCCGATGGCGAAGTCGGCGCCGGCCGATAGGCCCGCGCCATGCGGGCCAAGTATGCCGGTGCCATGCGCGTCATCGACAAAGAGCATGGCTTCATGCTCGCGCGCTAGTGTCGCAATCTCCCCGATCGGCGCAACATCGCCATCCATCGAGAACACGCTCTCAGTCAGAATGAACTTGGGGCGCGTATCGCCTTGATATTGACTCAGAAGTTGCGCGAGGTGGCGGGGATCGGCATGGCGGTAGCGGATCTGCCGCGCGCCGGCCGCGATGCAGCCGAAATGCATGCTGGCGTGATTGAACCGGTCGGAGAAGACGAGCGGCTCTTCACCCAGCACCGCCTTGTCCAGAAGAGCCTGCAGCACCGCGCCATTGGTCTGGAAGCCGGAGGCCATGATCAGGGCCGCCTCCTTGCCCTTCAGCCGCGCGAGCTTCGCCTCGAGCGCATCGAAGGCAGAGAGATTGCCGGTGACATGGCGTGAGGCGCCGGAACCGGTGCCATAGAGAGAGGCCCATTCGCTCGCCCGCTTGATCACCTCCGGGTGGAACCGCAGGCCCAGATAGTCGTTGCTGGCGAGATTAACATAGGTCTTGCCGGCCACCTTGACGGAGCGGGCGTCCAGGACCTCGAACTGGATCAGCTCGCGGCGCAGGCCTTCACGGCCGCGTCCCTCGAGAAAGGCCCTGTACCTGCTTTCGCTCGTTCCCATGATCCTGTATTAGCGGAGGCGAACAGGGGCAGCAACCAGTCCAAATCCATGACAGAGCTTCAAAAAAACGCGAATCCTATCAATGGCAACGGGCATACGACTTCTCATGCCACTGAAAGCCGGGAAGACGGCATAACGCGCCACGATTGGACCCGGGACGAGGTCATTGAGCTGCTGTCAAAGCCCCTTCTCGAGCTAGTCGACCAGGCGCGCGACGTGCATCGCCGCTACCACGAAGACGGCACGGTGCAACTCGCGAGCCTGCTCTCGATCAAGACCGGCGCTTGCCCAGAGGACTGCGCCTATTGCCCGCAATCGGCGCATTACGCCAAGAAGACGGGATTGCAGCGCGAAACGCTGCTCGATGTCGACGACGTGCTCGCCAAGGCCAAGCTCGCGAAGGACGAAGGCGCGACGCGCTTCTGCATGGGCGCTGCCTGGCGCGAGGTCAAGGATGGCGAGGATTTCGACAGCGTGCTGGTGATGGTCAAGGGCGTTCGCCAGCTCGGCATGGAGGCTTGCGTCACGCTTGGCATGTTGACCCAGGAGCAGGCCGACCGGCTCGCCGAGGCGGGGCTCACCGCCTATAATCACAATCTCGATACGTCGCCGGAGTTTTATGGCGCCATCGTCACGACGCGAACCTATCAGGATCGGCTCGATACGCTGAAGCGGGTGCGGCGCGCAGGGCTACAAGTTTGCTGCGGCGGCATCATCGGCATGGGCGAAAGCATTCGCGACCGGGCGCGGCTGTTGGAGACACTCGCCAATCTCGATCCGCATCCCGAGAGCGTGCCGGTCAATGCGCTGGTCTCGGTGCGCGGCACGCCGCTCGAGGACACGCCGCCGGTCGATCCGCTCGATCTCGTGCGCATGGTGGCGGCGGCGCGGATCATGATGCCGTTGTCGCGCGTGCGGCTTTCGGCGGGACGCCAGGAGCTGACTAAAGAAGCCCAGATCCTTTGCTTCCTCGCCGGCGCCAATTCGATCTTCTACGGCGACAAGCTGCTCACCACCGGTAATCCCGACACGTCCGACGATCGCGACCTGATCGACCAGGCTGGCTTGCGTGTCGAAGGCGTGGGAACAAGCGCCTGACACCTCAAACATGTCCCGCATCGTCTATGTGAATGACAGCTACGTGCCGGAGGCAGAGGCAAAAATCTCTGTGTTCGATCGCGCCTTTCTGTTCGGTGACGGGGTCTATGAAGTGACGGCTGTCATCGAAGGCAAACTGCTCGATTTCACCGCCCATTTGGCGAGGCTCGACCGTTCGATGCGAGAGATCGCGCTTCCCGCTCCCCTCAGCCATGCAGAACTTCGGGCACTGCATGAAGAGCTGATCGCGCGGAACAAACTCGACGAAGGCATCGTTTATCTGGAAATCACGCGCGGCGTGGCCGATCGCGATTTTGCCTATCCGGAAGACGCCGAGCCGACCGTGGTCGCCTTCACCCAAAGCCGGCCCCTGATCGAGAACCCTTACGCAACCACAGGCGTCAAGATCATCACCATCCCCGATATTCGCTGGAAGCGGCGCGACATCAAATCGACGGCCATGCTCGGCCAGGCCATGGGCAAGCAAGCAGCCAAGCTGAGCGGCGCCTATGAGGCCTGGATGGTCGAGGACGGTTACGTGACCGAGGGCACCTCGTCTTCCGCCTTCATTGTCGACAAAGACGGCATCGTCCGCACCCAGCCGCTCGGGCACCATATTTTGCCGGGGGTGACGCGCCGCTCCGTGCTGAGGCTCGCCGAGATCGAGGGCGTTCGCGTCGAGGAACGGCCGTTCACCGTGGCGGAGGCACTCTCCGCGCGGGAAGCCTTCATGAGCGCGGCCTCGGCCTTCGTGCTGCCGATCGTTGAGATCGATGGGATCAGGATCGGAGACGGGCAACCCGGCAGAACCGCGAAGCTGTTCCGGGAGCTCTATATCGAGGAGGCCAAGAAGGGATGATTTGCCCCCTCATCGCGTTAGGCCGCAGGTGAAGATCGTCGCGCTTCTCAACGAGGCCGCAGGCGCGGTAGAGCACGCGTCCAATGAGACTCTCGAGGCGCGGCTGGCGGCATCGTTTGCAAAGCACGGCGTGGACGCCGAAATCGCCATCGTCGTGCAACATAACCTACAGAAAGCTGCCAAAGACGCGGCCAAGCGTGGCGAGTCGGGCGAGACCGACGCCGTGGTGGCAGGCGGTGGCGACGGCAGCATCCGCGTTGTGGCGAGCGCGCTTGCCGGTACGTCGGTTCCGCTCGGCGTGCTGCCGCTCGGTACGCTCAATCATTTCGCCAAAGACCTTGGCGTTCCGCTTGACCTCGACGAGGCGGTCGCGGCCATCGCCAACGGGACCCGTCGAAGGATCGACGTCGCTTCAGTCAACGACAAGATCTTCATCAACAACTCTTCGATCGGGATCTATCCCTATCTCGTCAGCGACCGCGACCGGTTCAGGAAGCAACACGCGGTCGCGAAATGGCTGGCGACAATCCCGGCAATGTTGCACACGCTCCGCCAATATCCGCGCACGCAGCTGACGATCG
>JANWJA010000026.1 GCA_025449615.1 Methyloceanibacter sp. | reverse complement strand
CGCTCCATGCCGCCCGAGTGACAGGAATCGGCGACGAAGATCACCTTCACCTTCTTGTCGTCGGCCTCCTTCATCCACTCGAACACTTCATCGTCGAGAATGCGCTGTTTGGTGCCGGGTCCTTCCGCGGCGAAGCCTCCGAGCAGGAAGGTCTCGTTCATGCCGTCCGCCTCGTCGTGACGGCCGGGAGGTTCGGGTTCCTGCCCGCCATGGCCGGCATAACTAAAGACGATGGTGTCGCCGGACTTTGCTTTGGCGACGAGCTCATTCCACGTGGAAACGATGTGCTCCTTGGTGGCATCGTTGTTGAACAGCATGACGACTTCCTTGGCGCCGAGACTGTCCAGCGATTTCGCCACGTCGCTCGCGTCATTCACCGCGCCGTCGAGATCGTTCACCGTGCCGATATAGTCGTCGACGCCGACCACCATGCCGTAGAGTTCGGCGTGCGCTTGCGAAGGCGCCATGAAGGCGAGCGCCAACGCAGCCAAGAGCGCCACCTGGAACTTCCGGCTCTCCCGACGCTGGCACATATTTGAAACTCGCTTGTCAGTAATCTTCTTCGTCCGGCTTCCTTTTGTCGCCCGCGTCGCCGCTCTCCGGCGCTGCCTTATCCCCGGCCTCGTCTCCCTCGTCTTCGTCGTCCTTGGACGCCTTCTTCTCTTTGGGCACGGCATTGGGTCTCGGCGGCAGCGACTTCAGGTAAGAAGCAATGTCCTTGCGGTCCTCCGGCGTGAGCTTCGCCATGTTCTCCTGCACCGCCGCCATCGCGCCGCCGATCACGTCGAAATCCGGCGTGTTACCGGTCTCCAGCAGATCGACAATTTCCTCGTGGCTCCAGCTGCCGATGCCGTCATCGCTCGGGGTGATATTCGGGATAGTGCCCTTGCCTTCAGGATTCTTCGCGCCGGCAAAGGCCGTGGCCTGGTCGATGCCGCCGATCAGATTGCGCTTCGAGTGACACTCGGAACAATGACCGGGCCCCTGGACCAGGTAGGCGCCGCGATTGATTTCCGCACTTTGCTTCGGATCCGGCGTGAACGTCTTACCGTCAACATAGAGAAACTGCCAGGCGCCGAGGCCCCTTCGGATATTGAATGGGAACGATAGCGCATGTGGCGGCACCTCGCTCTTCACCGCCGGCAGCGTGTCGAGATAGGCCTTGAGGTCGATGAGATCCTCATAGGTCATGCGCTGGTAGGAATTATAGGGAAACGCCGGATAAAGATGCTCGCCCCCCGGCGCGATGCCCATCTTCATGGCGTTGACGAAATCGATCGTGCTCCAAGTCCCGATACCACTCTCCTTGTCCGGGGAGATGTTCGGCACGTTGAATACGCCGAACGGCGTGTTCAGGCAGCGTCCGCCAGTGAGCGCCGTCTTGTCCTTGGTTTTGGCGCTGTTGCATTTCTTCAGCGGCTCAGCGTGACACTCCGCGCAGCCGCCCACGATAAACATGTATTCGCCGTTTTTGACGTTCGGCTCATGTGCGGGCAGCGCCGAGGCCGGAATCGTGCGCGGCATCGTCAGAACAAAGAAGATAGCTCCGCCCGCGACGGCAAGAACCAGAAGCGCCAACAAGACCCGGCGCAAGCTCTCCTCCCAACCTTACGGCGCCCGAACTGACAATGGCCTCTTCTAGTCAAGCTTCTCGCGGAACGTCTCGTGGCACTCTTTGCAGACCTTCGTCATATCGTTGAAGGCCGCGGTGAAATTGCCCTTGCCCTGCTTTGCAGCGCCCGCAGCCTTGAGACTCGCATCTTTCAGTTTCTGCGCTGTGGCTTTGAATTTGTCGAAATCTTCCCAGATCTCCGGCTTGGCCTCGCTGTCCTTGATCTCGCCATGCGCGGTGCCCTTCGGGAACAGCGTCACATATTTATCGGGCACTTCGCTGATTTCGGTCATCTTCGCGGCAATTTTGTCCGCATCGAATTCCACCACACCCTTCACCATTTGGCCGCCGAGCTTCGCCGCCGGCGCCACGACTTCTTTCATGAGATGCCGCCGCTCCTTCACTGCAGCCGCAAGATCCTCCGCCGAACTTGCAATTGTCGCGAACGCCGCGATGCCCCCAAGCGTAATCAACACCATCGTCAGTTTCTTCATCACCCTCTCCAGTCGCTGGGGCACAGGAACGGCCCACCCGTTTTCAAATTCTCAAGTTCGTTTGAATATGCGCCACGCTCCCCTAGCGTCTCATCCGCCCTGTTGGACCATGAGGTTGAGAAGCGCGGGCGACGGACGTCCGTCGACCGGCAGGCGATTATAGACTTGAAACTGACTGATCGCATCGGCGGTGCGCTGGCCAAAGACGCCGTCGACCGGACCCGGATCGTAACCGAGCCGCGCCAGTGAAGCTTGTGTGTCGTAGACGAGATTGCCGCCAGGCCCGGGCGGCGGTCCGTAATATTGCGGCGGTCCGTAAGCCGCCCGCGCATTGGCGTCGGCTTCCGCCGCGCCGGTGATAACGCCAACGCCGGCGCCGATCGCGGCACCGGTGCCTGCACCTCTACCACCACCGACAATGCCGCCGATGATGGCGCCGACCACGCCGCCTTGCACGCCGCGCTCGATGACTTGCGCGTGCGCATGTGGCGACTGGAGAGTGATAGCGATGGTCAGGGAACTAATAAGCAGGGGGAAACCGAATAGGCGTAAAGGCGCGGTCGCCTTCGACATCGTCATGTCCTCCTCAATCTCGCGCCCGCCTGTAACGGCGAGCGATGGCCCGTCTCGATGGGCGCCTTTCTCGGCAGGGCGCCCAAGACACGCGAACCTTTGGCCCATTCTGCCACAGTCCCAGCGCGTCCGGCTACAGTCTACCCACCTCAAGGCATGGGAATATGGCGGTGTTCTGGCACATTAAAGCCCCGCTCCACCGCCGGCCGGGCCGCGATGGCCAGATACCAGCGCAACACGTTGGGATGGTCGGCAAAGCACACCCCCTGCCAATGGAACCGGGAGATCCAGGGGAAGATGGCGATATCGGCGATCGAATAGTCGCCCGCCACATATTCGACTTGGCCCAGCCGCCGCTCCAGCACCCCCCAAAGCCGCTTGGCTTCCTTGCCGTATCGCTCCTCGGCGTAAGAACTCTTTCCGGGGTTGAATTTGAGAAAATGATGCGCCTGTCCGAGAAACGGCCCCGGCCCCCCCATCTGCCACATCAGCCATTCCACCACGCGCCACTTCTCCGGTAAGGTTTGCGGCCAAAGCTGACCCGTCTTCTCGGCGAGGTAGAGCAGGATCGCGCCCGACTCCATCAGATGCAGACCGTTATCGGTATCGACGATCGCCGGGATTCTGTTGTTGGGCGAGATGGCGAGGAACTCAGGCGCGAACTGCTCGTCCTTGGTGATGTCGATCGGATGCACGCGATAAGGCAACCCGACCTCTTCCAGCATGATCGAGATCTTCTGTCCGTTCGGCGTCGACCAAGTGTAAAGCTCGATCATCTTCCATCCATTCCCGACGCTTGGTGCACCGCGCTCACAATAAACGCAATCCCCCTTCGCACTTGCGAGCAATCATCTTCGCCAGAACTGAAACAGTTCTTCATCCTCTCTTCATGTCTTAGCCTCTCTATCGTCAAGAACCTGTCGCGCCCTCGCCACAGGTCGCTGCTAGTTACAGCGCGCTGATACACTTCCACACGAATCAAGACGGAACGCTTGGGGAGATATTTGATGCTGGACCGTGCCCAATATAGAGACGAGTTCAAGGGCGCGCCCCAACCGAGCTTTGTTCGCTACGCCATCTTCTATACGCCGCAGCCCGGCACGGCGCTTAGCGCCTTCGGTCGCTCCTGGTTCGGCCGCGCCAATGACGGCGCGACGCTCGAGGCATTTTCAGATTCCGGGTTGAGCTCCGCTTTCACCAGATTGCCGACCGCAGTGTCGCGCTATAGCGGCCTGCATGCCGTCTTCAAGCAACCCTTCGCCCTGAAGAGCGGCATGACCGCCGAGGCGCTGAAGGCAAGGCTGGTCAGCTTCGCGCAGCGGCGGAAGCCCGTTGCCACCGGTCCGCTCACGCTATCCCGCGCCGGCCGCTTCCTCGTCTTGCGTCCGGTGCGCCCTGCGCCAGCACTCGATTGGCTCGCGGCGCAATGCGTGACCACCTTCGACAGTTTCGCCGCGCCGATGAGCGAGGCCGACCGCGAGGAGCGGGGCGCACCGCATCACAACGACTATCAGCGTCTCCTGCTGGAGAGCTATGGCGACACCAACGTGCTCAACGAATATCGCTTCCACATCACTCTGACCGGGCCGCTCGACAACAGCCATCTGGAGCGCGTGGCCCAGGCGCTATGGCCGGTGATCGAGGAGATTTGCGCAGACGGCGTCACCGTGGATGCACTGTCGCTGTTTGGCGATCCGGGCGGACGCATTCCGCTGAAATTGATCGGGCGACATCGTCTCGGCTCTTAAAACAGCGTTCCAACTGCGCCGTTCCAAACGCCAATCTCGCACCACACGCCCAACAAAGTTTGGTCACTTAACTCGGGCAGCCTCCTTCCCGCTTGGGGGGATAAGGGGGAACTGTCATGCCTGATTATGAGGAGATCCTCGTCTTCCTCGCCTCGAACCCGCCGCAATTCGCGGCGGAACGCGAGTTGCACGCGTCTCTGTTAGAGCTTCTGGCCAAATGCCTGCGCGGCGAGCTGGAAGGCAAAGAGGCGATCAAGGTCCCGGATCCCGGGCGCTTCCGCAAATCAGGCGTCAATTAAACCGGCGTTTGCGTTGCGTTCGAGTTGCGTTTGCGTTTGCGTTTGTCAGCTTTCGCTTATCGCCTTGATTCACCTCAATTCAATTGCGGCGAATTGACTGCATTAGGCGTTTTGCTGGAGCCCGACCACGTGCTATTGGAACCTCAGAGATGAGGGGCCTGGGCGCTGGCTGACCAGCATTTCACCAAGTTTCGAGGGAGAATACAGGCATCATGAGGGACAGCGTCGCGCTGAAGCGTTCGACTGAGCACGCGGGCAAGAGCTCGCCGGAAGACGTTCTCAACTGCTTCATCAAAAGCATCGACTCGAGCAAGCGTTCCGATCAGCCTTATGTCCATTGGCTGCTGAAGGATTGCTTCCCAACCGAGGTCGTCGACGACATTCTCGCGTTGCCCTTCCCGGCACCGTCGCTTGAGGGCGTCTCAGGCAAACGCGAGCTGCACAACAACACGCGCAAATATTTCGACGTGGAAAATCGGCAGGCCTTCCCGGTCTGCGATGCGGTGTCACGCGCCTTCCAAGACAAGCGCATGATCAAGCACATCGAGCAGGTCTTCAACACCGACCTCGCCGGCACCTATCTTCGGATCGAGTTCGCGCAAGATATCGACGGCTTCTGGCTCGAGCCGCACACCGATCTCGGCGTGAAGAAGTTCACCTTGCTTATCTATCTATCGCAGGATCCGAGCCACCTCGATCTCGGCACCGACATCTACGGTCCGGACAAGGCCCATCTCGGCCGCCCGCCCTTTAATTCTAATGGTGCCATGATTTTCGTGCCGGCCGACAATACCTATCATGGCTTCGAGAAGCGCCCGATCAAGGGCGTGCGCACCTCACTGATCGTCAATTACGTGACCAATGAATGGCGCGCGCGAGAGCAACTCGCCTTCCCGGAGACGACGGTCGCTTAAGCCGAGTCAGTTTCCCAGAAAACTGTGATGGCCGGGCTTGTCCCGGCCATTTCGTTTTGGGCTAAGATGATGCCGTGAGCAAAGTCGCCTTCATCGGGCTCGGCGTCATGGGCTTTCCCATGGCCGGGCATCTCGCGACGCGCGGTCAACACGACGTTGCCGTCTACAACCGCACGCGCGCCAAGGCGGAAGCCTGGTCCGCGAAATTTGGCGGACGGATCGCAGCCACACCCGCTGACGCCGCCCGAGACGCCGATTTCGTCTTCACGTGCGTCGGCAATGACGAGCATTTGCGGAACGTCACGCTTGAGGAAAATGGCGCGTTCGAAGCGCTGAAAAAAGGCGCTATCGCTGTCGATCACACCACCGCCTCCGCGACCATCGCCCGGAAGCTCTATGCAGCCGCCAAGCGTCGCGCCGCGGG
>JANWJA010000025.1 GCA_025449615.1 Methyloceanibacter sp. | reverse complement strand
TCGCCAAACGGCTGGAAGGCGGCGATCCCTATCTCGTCTCGATTCGCGACGCTTGGGGCTCCGCCATCCACAAAGCCTTCCAGGAGAACATCCCCGACCCGGATTGGAAGTTCTGACCCGGAAAGCCGCCCCCGGACTAGAAACGAGACAGAACGCAATCTTACGCATAAGATCGCCCCGGGGTCTCACAGCACGCGTTCTTCTCAATGTCACTCCTCGGCAACTGGCGTTCCCATGTGGCGGCGGGGCGAATCCTCCTAGGGCTCGCTGTCGGCTTGGCGGCCGGCCACGGTTCGGCAATTGCCGCCGAGCAATCGCCGCATGCGCTCAAGGACTCCGCCAGCTTCTACGTGGCCAATTGCGAGAGACCCGAAAATCGCGAAGAGGCCGATCTCTGCACCCAAATGCGCTTGGCCAAGGCGGCGGAAAATAGCGCTGCTCTTGCCGGTAAGCAGATCAAGCTCAGCTACTTGGAGCTTGGCGCGCTGCTCCTTACTGTCTTGGCGCTCAGCGTCGCGGCGATGGTCGCAATGCGCGCTTTGCGCCTTGCTCGGGACAGGACCAGGCGAGAGTTGCGCGCCTATGTCTTTCCCATCTACGCCCATATCCGCGACGTCCGCGCGTCGCGCCCCGCCTTTGTGATCGACGTCAAGAATTTTGGCCAAACGCCCGCTTATGGCCTGCGTGTGAAAACCGCGCTCCAGAGCGGGAGCCATCCCCTCGATACAAAGCTTGTCCCGGAAGTTCAGAGTTCCATCGCCACAGCGCAGTTGGCGCCGCAAGCAGCCCTTTTCGATGAGATTGCATTGAACCATTCGTTGTCGGCGAGCGAGATCAGCGCCTTGATGGATGGCAGCGCCGCGATCTACCTGTTCGGTGAGATCGAGTATCTTGACATCTACAAAAAGAAGCATTGGACCACCTTCCGCATGCGACTGGGCGGTCCAGATGGCATCCCGACGCATGGCCGTCTCGGCTACCACGAGGAAGGCAACGACGCGGATCGCGACTAGCGGCTCAGGCGTTAGGCCTTGGATCTAAAGCCGGATTTGTTTCTCCTTCCCTCTCCAGCTACAACATCGGACCCGTGCACAAGGACGCGACGATGGCGAAGGCCGTTAAGTCGAAGAAATTGCGAGCGAAATGGGTCTATGCCTTCGGCGGTAAGCACGCCGACGGCTCGGCCGAGGATCGGAATCTGCTCGGCGGCAAGGGCGCCTTCCTCGCCGAGATGTCGCGGCTTGGCCTGCCTGTGCCCCCCGGCTTCACCATCTCGACCGAAGTCTGCCACGTCTATTACGAGTCGAACCGGGAGCTGCCGGCCAAGTTGAAGGACATGGTCAGCGAGACGCTCGACTTTGTCGGCAAGGTCGCGGGCGCACGCTTCGGCGATGTGAAGATTCCGCTGCTTGTCTCGGTGCGCTCAGGCTCTCGCGCTTCGATGCCCGGCATGATGGACACCGTGCTCAATCTCGGCCTCAACGACAAGACAGTCGAGGGTCTCGCCGAACGCTTCAAAGATCGCAGATTCGCTTACGACACTTATCGCCGCTTCATCCAGATGTATGCCGATGTCGTGCTCGGTCTCGGCCACGATGTGTTCGAGGAGGCGCTGGATAATTATAAGGGACTTAAAGGTTTCGAGCTCGATACCGATCTCGGCGCCGAGGACTGGCTTGAGATCATCGGCAAGTTCAAGACCCTTGTCGCCGAAGAGCTCGGCCAGCCTTTCCCGCAAGATCTGCATGAGCAGCTCTGGGGCGCGATCGCGGCCGTGTTCGGCTCCTGGGAGAATGCGCGGGCCCGGGCCTATCGCCGCCTGCACGACATTCCCGATGATTGGGGCACCGCAGTCACGGTGCAGGCCATGGTGTTCGGCAATCGCGGCGAAAGAAGTGCCACCGGCGTCGTGTTCACTCGCAATCCTTCGACGGGTGCCAATTCGCTCTATGGCGAGTACCTGGTCAACGCCCAAGGCGAGGACGTGGTGTCTGGAATGCGCACGCCTCAAGCCTTGACCGAAGCCGCGCGACAGGCCTCCGGCGACCAGCGCCCGTCGCTCGAAGCTTTGATGCCCAAGGTCTTCGCCGAGCTGAAGAAAAATTGCGCTAAGCTCGAAGCCCATTTCCACGATCTGCAAGACATTGAGTTCACCGTAGAAGAGGGCACGCTCTGGATCCTCCAAACCCGGTCGGGAAAACGCACCACCCAGGCCGCGCTGAAAATCGCGGTCGACATGGCCAATGACGGCGTGATCACCCGCAAAGAGGCGGTGATGAGTATCAACGCCGACCAACTCGATCAATTGTTGCATCCGACGCTGGATCCAACTGCCGAGAAAATGGTGATCGCCTCTGGCCTTCCGGCCTCGCCAGGTGCCGCGTCCGGAGAGCTTGTGTTCGATGCCGACGAAGCCGTGCATATGAAGGCGCATGGCCACACGGTGGTGCTGGCGCGGATCGAAACCTCACCCGAAGATGTACAAGGTATGCACGCCGCGGCTGGCATTATCACCACGCGGGGCGGCATGACCAGCCACGCAGCGGTCGTCGCGCGGGGTATGGGGCGCCCTTGCGTTTCGGGCGCGGCCTCGGTGCAGATCGATCTCGAGCGCGAGACGCTGCAAGCCGGCGGCGTGACGCTGCACAAGGGCGACCTCGTCACCATCGACGGCTCGACCGGCCAGATCATCAAAGGCCGGGTCAAGACGCGCGAGCCGAAGCTCTCCGACGACTTCAACACGCTGATGGGTTGGGCCGACAAGTTCCGCCGCCTGAAAGTCCGTGCTAATGCCGATACCCCGGCCGACGCCGAGCAGGCCCGCGCCTTTGGCGCCGAAGGCATCGGTCTGGCCCGCACCGAGCATATGTTCTTTGAGGAGGCCCGCATCCTGCCGATGCGCGAGATGATCCTGGCCGACGATGAGGAGGGCAGGTGCCGCGCGCTCGCCAAGCTGCTGCCGATGCAGCGGCGCGATTTCGTCGAGCTGTTCGAGATCATGGCGGGGCTGCCGGTGACCATCCGCCTGCTCGACCCGCCTCTCCATGAGTTTTTGCCTCACGGCGACGAAACCATCCGCGAGGTGGCGGCTGCCATGAATGTCAGCGAGGCAAAGCTCAGAAGGCGGATCGCCAATCTAAGCGAGTTCAATCCTATGCTCGGCCATCGCGGCTGTCGGCTGCTCATCACCTACCCGGAGATCGCCGAGATGCAGGCGCGCGCCATCTTCGAGGCCTCTCTCGAGGCGTCCGAGGCCTTGGAGTCACGGGTGAGCCCGGAGATCATGATCCCGCTCGTCACCGCCAAGGAGGAGCTGGATCTCTTGGCGCCGCGCATTGCCCAGGTCGCCCTCGATGTGGAAGGCGAGACCGGCCACAAGGTGCATTACTCGATCGGCACGATGGTGGAGCTCCCCCGCACCTGCCTCAAGGCCGGCGAGATCGGGCAAAGCGCCGACTTCTTCTCTTTCGGTACCAACGATTTGACCCAGACCACCTTCGGCCTGAGCCGTGACGACGCCGGCCGCTTCCTTGGCGAATATGTCGATAAGGGCATTGTTGCCCACGACCCGTTCATCACCCTCGACTCAGCGGTTGGCGAGTTGATGGAGATCGCCGTCGAACGCGGCCGGAAATCGAAGCCCAAGCTCAAGATGGGGATCTGCGGCGAGCATGGCGGCGACCCGGAGACCATCCGCTTCTGCGAGAGGATCGGGATCGACTATGTCTCCTGCTCGCCCTATCGGGTGCCGGTGGCGAGATTAGCGGCCGCCCAGGCCGTTTTGGCGCAGAA
The DNA here is from genome assembly GCA_025449615.1 of Methyloceanibacter sp. The sequence continues at coordinate 3,069 of JANWJA010000025.1, read as the reverse complement.
GGTAAAGGCCCGTTAGCCCTGTTGGAAGAAATCGGTTAATAGTCGTATTTACCACAATTTGCCCCAATTTATCCGGCAGCCTCAACGGATTAAACGGGAATCCGGGCAGGGACCGGGTGGGGGACTCTTAATACTTAAGCTACTGTTTTCCCACTAACTCTGCTCGATCAATACGGGGACTAGCCGAGGCCTGCGACGTGCAATGCGTTGCTGAGCGAGGCACCGCGAAAGCCTGACTGCCTGGGGAGGCAGCGTCTTTCGCGAGGGATTACGGGGGACTTACCCGGGAGGGACGATGGGCCGGCGTTTAACTCGTCGGATGTGGTGGGGTCTAGCTGCGTTCGCGCCACTTCCTTTGCTTGGCTTGGGTTTTTTGGCTCTCGGCCATGCCGGGATCGAGCCGGCGAGCAGTATGATTTTCAAGGCAGAGCTTTGGCTTGCGGGCACGGGCGCTGACTATTCCAACCGTATTGCCTCCCATGTCGCCGCCAAACCGCTTTCGACCGACGCCGCCATACTCTTTACCGCCTCAGGCAAGGGCCCGAGGGCCGATCAATATCAGATCGTCAAGACGACCACTTACGCCGGAAAACAGCCCATCGGCGCCTCTTTAGGCGGCATGCCGGACATCACTGGCAGCATCCAAACCGTCAGCCAGGGCGCCGTCCGCGACAAGAAGGGCGATCGCCTCAATCCGCCGGTCACCGAAGTCGCACTCAAGGGCTCAGTTGATTCCGGTTTCTCCACCGCGCTCTTCATGTCGAGCCCGGGCGATATGAGCGAGCTGGAAGCAGCCTTCAACGCAGGGCGCCCGACGCCGTCGCCCCAATCCATTGCCTATCATCCCTCGCAGGAGGGCCTCGCCTTCAAGTCCGCCGGTGAGAGCCAGGCCGAATTCGAGGAGCGGGAGCGCCGCTGCCTCTCCACCGCAATCTATTTCGAAGCGCGCGGCGAGCCGGTTCGGGGCCAGATCGCCGTGGCTCAGGTCATTCTCAACCGCGTCCGCAGCCCGCAATTCCCGCAGACGATTTGCGGCGTGGTCTATCAGGGCCAGATGCAGAAAGGTTGCCAGTTCTCGTTTGCCTGTGACGGCCACACCGACATGCCCAGAGACAACGATCAATGGGCGCTGGCACAAGACATCGCCAAGCAGGTCACCACTGGCCAAGTCTGGCTGCCTGAGGTTGGCTATTCGACCTATTACCACGCAAACTATGTTAGGCCGGGTTGGGTCAACAGCATGAGCAAGATCGACTCGATCGGCAATCATATCTTCTACAAGAAGCGGAACGAGCAACCTTACGTCGTCGAAGCCTCGGCACAGCCCGCGACGACTGGCACTGCCACCGACGCAATGCCCACTGCTACCCCCGCCGTTTCGCTCGTGTCTTCGAGCGCCGCACCCACTCCAGCGACAAGTCTAACCTTCTCGCCGAATGAGTAAGCGCCCCGGCTGAGATCAGGTCGATTCCTGTCTCCGCGATCTTACGCACGGTCTCTAGCCGCACTCCGCCCGAGGCCTCCGTGGTCACGCGGCCACCGACCATGGCGACAGCCCGCTTCAGCGTCGGCACATCCATATTGTCCAGCAACACCGCATCGATCGGGAAGCGAAGCGCCTCTTTCAGCTGATCGAGATTATCAACCTCGACCTCGATCCTCACCATGTGACCGGCGCGGGACCCGAGCGCGCGAAGCGCGTTGCCGATGCCGCCGGCTGCCGCGATGTGGTTGTCCTTGATCAGCACGCCGTCATAGAGGCCGAACCGGTGATTGACGCCGCCCCCCATTCTGATCGCGTATTTCTCCAGCGCCCGCAAACCAGGTGTGGTCTTGCGCGTACAGGCGATGCGTGCGCCGGTGCCAGCCACCGCTTCGACAAAGCGAGACGTGAGCGTCGCCACTCCGCTCAAATGTCCGAGAAAATTGAGCGCCGTGCGCTCAGCGGTCAGGATCGCACGCGTTTTGCCCGCGATTTTTGCGATCTTGGCGCCCTGCTTGACCAGCTCACCGTCGCTGACGAGCGGGGAGAACTTCACTTCCGGATCGAGAAAGAGAAAGGCTTGCGCCGCGAGATCGAGACCCGCGATGACCCCGGCCTCGCGGGCGACGATCGCTGCCTCGCCCTTGGCGTTGACCGGAATCGTGGCGTCTGTGGTGATATCTCCGGCCGCGCCAAGGTCCTCTTCAAGCTCGGCTTCGACCGCGCGCGCGACCAAGGCTCTCGGCAGTTCGCCTTTAGCTGGCTTCTTCATGCATGGAGCGCCGCAAGACGCGGAGCGCGTTTGCGCGTGTTGCCCAACGCCGCATTCATGATCGTGTCGGCCTCGTCCAGCGTGATGTGGCTGCGCATCGCGAGACGGGGATCGGCGGTCGGATAGTCGCTGCGGAAATGTGCGCCACGGCTTTCTTCGCGTTTCAGCGCCGCCGCCGCGACCAGTTTCGCTGCAATCAGCATATTGGCAAAGCGCCGGTCCTCGCCAGCCTCAGTCTCAAGCGCGGCGATGATGCGGAGCGCCGCGCGAAGGGACTCCGCGTCGCGGATCACGCCGACATCGTCGGTCATGGTGCGGCGGAGCAATTCGACCGCTGCGTCGTCGGCGCGCGGGCCAGCGCGATGCAGTGCAGCGGGTAAGGGTTCGAGTTCCTGGGTCGTCCCCGTCGAGGGCGGGAGAACATGCGCAATGTCCTGCGCCACCCGCGTGCCAAACACGACTGCTTCCAGCAGCGAATTCGACGCGAGCCGGTTCGCGCCATGCGCCCCGGTCGAAGCGACCTCGCCGCAAGCCCAGAGACCGGGAAGCGTGGTGCGCCCGCAAGCATCGGTCAGCACGCCGCCCATGTGATAATGCGCTGCCGGCGCAATCGGAATCGGCTCCTTGGCCGGGTCGATGCCCGCTGCCCGGCAGGCTGCGTTAACCGTGGGGAAGGACTCCACAAAGTGCGGCCCGAGCTTTCGGCAATCGAGATAGGCGCCGCGGCCGCTTGCGATTTCTCGCTGCACCGCGCGGGTGACGATGTCGCGGGGCGCAAGCTCTGCATCCGCGTGCACCTGACGCATGAAGCGTT
>JANWJA010000024.1 GCA_025449615.1 Methyloceanibacter sp. | reverse complement strand
GAGCCTCAGAGCCTCGGCGTGGACGCGGTCTGGGCCGAGATAACCGAGCTCGATCGGCAATGGCTGACACGCAAATTGCGCATGTACGACGTCATGCCCAAAGGCGGCGTCGAAATATTCCGCAAGATCGTCGCCGGCAAACAATTGTGGAACTACGACAATCTTGAACCAACCGAAAAGAAATTGGTGCTTTGAGATGAGCGAGCTGGGCAAAAAGAAAAAGAAGAAGAACGGTAATGGCGCAAAGGTGCCCGCGGAGTCGGAGCGCTTCATTCTCGGCCATAGCCAGATCTTCACGCCACAAGTCATCAACGACATCCATGTGAAGTCGGAGCTTGGCCGCTATCGCATGCGTGGCTTCTCGCTATTCAAGAAGATTCCGCATTGGGACGATTTGACCTTCTTGCCTGGGACGCTGACCCGCTTCGTCATCGAGGGTTATCGCGAGAAATGCGAGACGAGGACGGTGATCGGCCCGCGCGCAAAAAGGCCGATGGTGCTGGACATCCCGGTCTATGTCACCGGCATGAGTTTCGGCGCGCTGTCTTACGAGGCGAAGATCGCTCTCGCGCGCGGGGCCACCATGGCCGGTTCGGCGACTTGCTCTGGCGAGGGCGGCATGATCCCGGACGAACGCCGCTATTCGCTGAAATGGTTCTATCAGTGCATCCAGTCGCGTTACGGCTTCAATCCGCACCATTTGCGGCTCGCTGACGCGTGCGAGTTCTTTATTGGCCAGGGCTGCAAGGTCGGACTTGGCGGACATTTGATGGGGCAGAAGGTGACCGACCAGGTGGCCGAGATGCGCTCGCTGCCGGCCGGCATCGATCAACGCTCGCCTGCGCGGCATCCCGATTGGCTCGGGCCCGACGATCTCGCGCTCAAGATCGAGGAGATCAGGGAAGCGACCAATTGGGAAATCCCAATCCAACTGAAACTTGGTGCCGCGCGCGTGTATGACGACGTGCGCATGGCCGTGAAGTGCGGACCCGACTCAATTTACATCGATGCGATGGAAGGCGGCACCGGTGCTGGTCCGCATATCGCGACCGAAGATACCGGTGTTCCCGGCATCGCCGCCATCCGGCAGGCGCGCCGCGCCATCGACGAGCTTGGCAAACGCGGCGAGATCAGCCTGGTCTATGCCGGCGGCATCCGCAATGGTGGCGATGTCGCCAAGGCAATGGCGCTTGGCGCCGACGCCATTGCCATCGGTCATTCCGTGTTGATGGCGCTAAACTGCAACAAGGATATTCCTGAAGCCGATTTTGAAGGTGAGATCGGCGTTCCGGCCGGATATTGCTATCACTGCCATACCGGCCGCTGCCCCGTGGGTGTCGCGACCCAGGACCCTGAGCTTCGCAAGCGCCTCGATCCCGACGAAGCTGCCGAGCGGGTCTACAATTTCCTGCACACTCTGACCATGGAAGCGCAGATGCTGGCGCGCGCCTGCGGCAAGACCGACGTGCATAGCCTTGAGCCTGAAGATCTGGCGGCGCTCACCATGGAAGCCTCGGCGATGGCACAAGTGCCGCTCGCCGGCACGGACTTCACGGTCGGCGTCGACGACTACCACAAGATCGGGTGAGCGGGATGAGTAAGAAAAAGCATAAAGCCAACGGCGCCGGACTCGACACGTCGCGCGAGAAGGAGATCGGCCAGCACATCGGTTATCGCTACGATGTCAATCTTGTGCCCGATTACGAGCGGCTGACGCCGTATCTTATCGCCTATATGGAATTCATGGGTTGGGACGATTTGAACTGGCTCGAGGACGTGCATATGGGCTTCGAGGCCGGTGAGCCCGCAATCTTCGACCGCAATATCAATGGCTGGGTGCGCATCCCGAAGTCGATGAAGCTTCCGGACAATCAACAGGACCGAGACATGCTGGCGCGCGAGTTGCTGGTGCGGTTCCAGACGTCGCCTAATCATCCGCTGAATCAGTTGAACGCTGCATACCGGAAGTTTTAGACTCCGGGAAACTTGCAGGTGACGGACGTCGTAGTGTCAAGGCGCCGGCGTCGCCTCGGCCAAGTCCCAGTCCGGCCTGAAGGCCAGCACCTGGACATCGTCTGGCAATGACGGATTGAACAGCCGGTTGTGCCAGATCGTGGCCTCGCGAGCCGGATCGCCGGATGGCAATGAAGAGACCTTGGAAGGCAGCCGGTAGATCTGCCGGAACTGATCGAATTCCAGAATGCAGGCGCGCTCGGCAAGCAGCGTCGTGGAGAGAGCCGACCCGCCCGGCAGGAGCGCTGTCAGCCGGTCGCTGAACGTCTCTGGCTGCTGGAAATAGTCCGCCTGCAGCAATGCCAGCCCCCGCTCATAGACATCTTTCGGATCGGATGTCTTTTGCACCTGGAAACGGAATAGAGCGGTAGTTTCAGCCGAGTCTTTCGGCACGATAAGCACCGTCAGCGCCGGCGCAATTTCGCGGCCGGCGGTATCGAGCACTCGAGGGCGCATGCCCGGCGAAGGCCGGCCGCCGTCCTGGCGCATAGCGATTTGCCGGACGCGGCACTGCCAGGCAAGAAAATGATCGCGCAGCTTTTGCGCCGGCGCCTTCACGACACTCGACTCCCGCTAATGCTAGCTTTCCAAGGGCCTCTCGAACCGAATTGGTAGCGTGATCGGGCCAGTATTGCCACTGTCCGCCAACCATTCCGATACCCCGTCGGGTTTTGGAGCCTCAATTCGCTGAGAGAGACCGCGAAAGGCGATGGTCATGTCGCTCCGCGCAACGAGATGGCCAAGGCAATGGTGGACGCCACCACCAAATCCGTAATGGCGCTCGCGCTCCGCGGCGATGTCGAAATTGTCGGTGAAAACCCGTGGATCGGTGCCGGCGGATTCCGAAAGCAGATGGATTGTCGTGCCGGCGGCGATCGTTACACCATCGAAGACAAAATCCTCGACGGCCTCTCGCGTCACCCAGGTGATGGTGGGCCGGACACGCATCACTTCCTCGGTGGCGCGTGATGCAAGGTCTGGCCGCTCCGCGAGGAGTCTCCACTGATCGGGATGTTGCAAGAACATCGACATGCCGAGACCCAGTTGGTTGCGGGTCGTGTCAACGCCGCCGAGGACCAGAATCGCCGTCAGATTGCGCAATTCCTCGTCGCTCAGGCCATCCTCCTGCGCGGTCGCGGCAACGAGTTCCGACAGGAAGTCGTCGCGTGGATGAAGTTTGCGATCCGCGATCACCGCGTCGCAAAAGCCAAGAAGCTCCTCCGTGGCGCGATCGACCTTATCGATCTCCTGTTTGAAGGTGACACCCAACGCGGGCGCAATGTCTGATGTGATGCGGAGCAGTTGGGGCGCATCGCTGCGGGGAAGACCCAACAGCAAAGTCAGCACGCCGCCGGCATAGGGATTGGCGAAGTCGTGCATGAACTCGCAGTTGCCAGCATCGATGAAGGCGTCGATGAGCTGGTCTGCCAGCGCCCTAAACTCAGGCTCAAGTCGTTTAATTGTGCTGCCGGAGAAGGCCGGCATTGCCGCGCGCCGGAGACGTGCATGATCCTCGCCCTCGGTGACCAGAATGGTGTTCGTCCACCATTTGCCAAAGCGGCTCGAGGGGACGCCGCTCAGCGCCGGCCAGTTGTGGCTGCCCTGGCGAAGGCTTGGATGAATTAGTAGTCGTCCCATCTCGTCGTGGCGAAGCACGGCCAGGCCGTACGGTGTGCGCGCGTACCAGCTTCGCTCACGCGCCTCGCGCACCTCCGGCGAGCGAATCGAGAAACTTGGATCGGAAAGTTTCAGAAAGGGTATGTCGACGGCGTCTACGACACTCATTCACGCCCTCCACGCCGAGGGAGGAACTCCGGCCACGGGGAGAATGGCCGCCGTGGCCGGAGTTTCGCTTCTTTGCCTCGCGCGTCCTTAACTGGTGGACCAGTAGTGTGTGACCAGCACGATCAACACGCCGGCGGCAAGCGCTACGTAAGGAAGGACTCCGGCGCGCTTCTCGACCCTCTCCTCTTTGCCGAGATGCATGTCTTCCACCATGTCCTTGGGAAACACGCCCTTGTCCTGGATATAGTGTCGGAACACGAACACCGGGATGATCAGCGCCGCGAAGATGAGCCCGGTCCACAGTGTGTGGGCTCCCCAGACGTCGGCGCCGGCACCCATCAGTGCGGCGTTCACGTAGGCCAACACGCCACCGATCGCGATGAGGATCATCGGTGCCTGATAAGGCCGTTCCCAGCTCGGCCGATCCATACGGTGTATCCAGCCTGCGTTGAGATTGAGGAAGTTGAAGATGATGTAGCCGACATTGGACGCTGCCAGGATGAACAGATAGTCGGACATCATCAGCAGGATCAGATTGAAACAGAGATCGGTCCACATCGCCCGCGTGGGCGCGCCCATTTCGTTGACATGGGACAGATAGCGCGGCAGCCAGCCGTCGACCGAGGCCTGATACAGTGTGCGTGAAGATCCTGCCATCGCGGTCATGATGGTGAGCATGAGCGCGAAGACCAGCAGGATGGCGACGAAAGTTTCGATGAACGCGCCGCCGCCGAGCATTCCTGCCATGGCCTTGCCAACGCCCATGCCGCTATAGATGTCCGGCGCCAGCATTCCCGTCAAACCAAGAGCGCCCTGGAAGGACAGCGGCACGAGGATGAACACGGCGAGGCACATGAGGCCGGAGTAGAAGATCGCCTTGAACGTATCCCGTTTTGGGTCCTTGAACTCTCGCGTGTAGCAGACGGCGGTCTCGAACCCGTAAGTCGACCAGGCCGCGATGAACAGACCTCCGATGAAGAGAATCCACCCTGCCTTATCCCAAGCGCCGTCAATGGGGGCGCCGGCGGCATCGTGCCCGAGCGGCACGAGCGGAACGAAGTTCTCGCGCGGCAGGTCGCCTGTGAGCAACGGGACGATTCCGATCAGCATCAGGGGCAGCAACGCCGCCACGCCCATAAGCATGGTCGCGCGCGCGGAACGCAGGATGCCGCCATGCTGGATCAGGAAGCAGGCCAGCATCAAGATGAGACCGATAAAGAAGGTCGTGTTGATGCGGAGTGTCAGCCCCTCCTTGACCGCTCCAAGGTCAAGCAGAGTGATCTGCCAGGTGTTGATCGCAGCATCGGGCGCGAAAAACAGGCTGAGAATATAGCCGGCGCCGAGCCCAGAGCCGATCGCCAGCACCGGCGACCAAGCGAACCAGTTACACCATACCGACAACGGTGCGATGATCTTGGCGTAACGGACCCAAGCAACGGCACCGTAAACCGAGGCGCCGCCGGACTTGCCGGGGAAGAGCCCGGCGATCTCCGCGTAGGTAAAAGATTGGATGAAACCGAACATGATGGAAATCGTCCAAACGAGCCAGGACGCTTTACCCACCGTGGCGGCAATGCCGCCGATCGAGAACAGCACCAGTGCCGGAACGCCGCTCGCCACCCAGAAAGCGCCGGTCCAGTCAATTTTCCGGTGCAGACCTAGCTCGGCTGCGTCCGCAGTTTTCATCCCCTTCGCCACTGCTGCAGTGCTCATGGCACGATCCCCCTTCGTCATCGCCACGCACAATTCACCTGAACGGCTTTGCGTCAGGTGCCGCGCTGCGGGAGTCCGAAGGCTCTCCGCATCGCAAGCGCGTTATGCCCCGCGAAGAGTGAGCCATGGCAGGGTTTTGCAGTCAAAAAGAATTCGTGGGAGGACTCAAGAATTCTTGAGAGGAAAGCATTTTAGTCACAAGCATCGGGCAAATGCTCGCAAAATGTACGCCCAAAGTGGGCTTTTTCATCTGCTCGG
>JANWJA010000023.1 GCA_025449615.1 Methyloceanibacter sp. | reverse complement strand
TCATGCGTCAGCCGGAGCGCCTTCAAGGCGGCGCTGAGACGTTCGGCAGTGGGCGTAAGCGTCGTTGTCTGCATAATTTGTATCTGGCCCTTGAGTTTCTAACCGATCCAATGCCTTACACCGGCTTATCCTGAGCCACAGAGTTAAAGGATTGATGAGAAACAGACTTAGAATGCTCGAGAGCTGGCGAGCCTTGCCAAGGGTTAAGAACTGCGGTTAGAACCGGCCACCAAATCTTTGAGCGCTTTTCAATGCCCGGTCGCCTCACTACGTTGAAGGGGCAATTGGGGGATCGTCTAACGGTAGGACAGCGGACTCTGACTCCGCCAGTCTAGGTTCGAATCCTAGTCCCCCAGCCACTTAGCCTTTTGAACTGGGAAGGTGAGGTTTTTCACTCCGTGGTTTCGGGCGCCGCCGCGGGGATGGCAATCGGACTCAATTTGCCGAAGTTTGAATCAATTCGACGGAACCCGAAATGCTGCTGAACACGCGACGCCGGGCCATCGGATTGATCCTTGCCAGCGCGGCCGCGTTTCGCCTGCCGCGCGCATCCGCGAAGCCCGCAGAATGCTTTGGAACCCAGCAAGTGTCGCCCTGGGTGGCCATTGCCAGCAATACCCAGGCTGGCGCCAAGCTCGGCCAGGTGGCTTTCCTCGACCCGAGCCATTGCGACCTCCACGTCGAAGTCCAGGTGTCGTCCAGCTTCGAAGGCAAGCTCGTCGTCTACGGCGATCCGGACAAGACGCCGCTTCCGAAGAAATTTCTGATCCAGTCCGACAACCGTCTCATGGTTCGAACCTCGACGGGGACCGTGGCCATCGACGAGCCGCTATGCGGCGTCTGCACCGACATCCACGACGACAAGGTCTCCATCATCTTGCCGCTTGCCTGCAAGCCGCTGTTCGAATCCGAGCGCGAGATCGAAATGGCGATCAAGCTCGGCTCTAAGGAGGAGTGCCGCTTCAAGCTCAATTGCGACGCCTTGCGCAAGGCGATCGATTGGGCCGTTTCGCAGCGCGATATCCTTGAGAAGGGCTTTGAAGACGAGCAATGCACCCCGCCGAAGGGCTGCTTCATCACCACCGCTTGCTGCGAGGTGCTGGGCCTCCCCGACACTTGCTTCGAGCTACGCGCGCTCCGCCGCTATCGCGATGAAATTTTGGCCGGAACGCCGGACGGTCAGGCTGCGATCGCGCTCTATTATGCGCTCGCCCCTGCCCTTCTGAACGCGCTCGAAGAAAAAAAGCGCGCGGAAATCCTTCGCGACCTCTATGTCCGCTTCATCTTGCCGAGTGCCATCGCCGCGCATCTCGGCTTCGACGGCCTCGCCTTCAAGCTTTATCAGAGCATGATGCAAGAACTGTCGGCCCACGCTTCGCCGCAATCAAGCCGACATAGCGCCCTAGTCGCGGTCTAGTTTGTTAACCGAACAATAAAAACGCCTTGAAAGTCCTGGGCACGGACGAAACGAGGCGATGCAAATCGGCGGGAGCGGGATGAGTACGCTCGCTCGCGCCGAGAGGGAACAGGGTGATGTCGTTGCGTTCAGTGCAAAATCTGGCGCGCCTTGCGCTTGCCTCCGCCGTTGTCACCAGTTTCATGGGACAGGTCGATGCCGCCACGGCGCTCTCCATCGCTTCCGGCGATGCGGGCGGCTCGGAAACTTCCCTCGCACGCGACATGTCGGGCCTGGTTCCGGCTAAGGCCGAGTTTGCGGTAGTGCCAGTTTCCGGCGATTGCGGCTTGCGCAATATCGAGCACCTGCTCGAGACCCCCGACATTTCGATGGCTTTCGTCGCCACCGACGCTCTCTATGCCGCGCGCGATGAAGAGCCCCTCCGCGCCGCTCGCCTGAGGCTCGTTGCGAACTTCGGACCGCAGGAAATTCATATCGTTGCCCGGTCAGACATTGCGAGTTTGGGCGATCTGGCCGGAAAGCCCGTGAATCTTGGACCGGAGGGCAGCGGCTCGGCCCTGACTGGGGCCCACCTTTTCACGGCGCTCGGCATTGAAATCAAACCGGTGGCGCTCGACGGCGCCGCCGCCATCGCGGCTTTGCAGCAGGGCAGCATCGCCGCGAGCGTGGTGTTAGGTCCACGGCCCGTGCCGCTCCTGACCAAACTCGATGCCGGCAGCGGACTACATCTGGTCCCCGTTAATTTCGGAGGGCCGCTCGAAACCTCTTATCTGCCGGCTTCGCTCAGTCATGACGATTATCCCGGTTTGATCGCCGCCTCGGTGGCGCTCCCGACAGTGGCGACAGGATTGTTGCTGCTGACCGCGGATCGCAGCACCGACCCCGCTTTCGAGATCAATATCGAGTCCTTTATCACCGCGCTGTTTTCCAAGATCGATACGCTCAAGACCGGGCGGCATCACCTGAAATGGCGCGACGTCAATCTCGCGGCAGCACTGCCGGGCTTCGTCAGGGCGGAGGCGGCGGAAAATTGGCTCAACGAGCATCAGCAGCAGGGCGCACCCAAGCCGGTTATCGAAGCCGGCATGGCTGCGCCCGCCTTTGGCAAGGATCAGAAGGAGGCATTGTTCAAATCATTCATCGAATGGCAGCGCGGTAAGAGCCAGTAGCTTGGCTTCCGAGCCCGGGGATGGGGGGCATGGAACGAGCGGGGTCCGCCCGCTTGATCAAGATACGGAGCAAACGACCATGACCGCTTCCACTCTGCGCCTCGAGAGCTGCCCCGCTTGGGTAGACGATCTAGGTGATCGGATTCCGCCCTCAATTTTCGCTCTCGCCGACGGTAGCGGCGATTACGCGGCCCCGGACGCTCCTAAAGGCGCCCATCGTATCCTCGCCGCCCTCCAATCCGAGATGGCAAAGCCGCTGGCAGCGGCGCGGGAAGCACAATTGCAAGCCCTGATCCACGATTTCCGCAAACGTCAGCAGGACGCCAACCTCCTGGTCGCGGCGAGCTTGTTTTCGGCGTGTCTGCTGACAGTCCTTGGCTTCGCCACGGCAATGAGCTTTGCCAGACCGCAACCTCAGATCGAGAACCCGACGCTGATGCGCCGTGCCACGAGCATCGCCTGGCAGCGGCCGGAGCAGGAGACCAAGGGAGATTCCCTGCTGATTGCTACGGCAACACCCTCCGGGCGGTCGCCGCTGCTGATCGATGCCGCTTTTCACTCAAACGCCGATCCGGGGGCGCCAATCATTCTCGCCTCCCATGGTCGCGAACTCGCCCTCGCCCCACTCCTGCCTCGTCGGCAGGCGCGTTATGTGCTGATCCGCGGGCTACCTGACGACGCCAAGCTGTCCTCGGGCTTGCGCAACACGAGCGGCGGCTGGATGGTTCGGAACGAGGATGTCGGCAACCTAACCCTCAGCTTCCGTGGCGCGGAGTTCGAGCCTGCCGTAGCCCCTTCGTCCGGTGACTATCCTCTGGAGGTGTACCTGCTCGGCGACGAAACAGCACCGCAGGCGCGCCGCAACTTCATCCTGCGCGTCGACGCAAACCCCTCCGAAGAGGAGCAATCGGCGATGAATTTGTCCTCGTCGCTGATGGACCTCGCCGTGCTGAGCACGCCGCCCGAGACCGTTTCTCTGCTCTCGCGCGCCGACGATCTCATGGATCAAGGCGATGTCGCGAGTGCGCGGCTGCTGTTCCGGCATCTCGCCGATCGAGGCGTCGACCGCGCAGCTTTTGAGCTCGCGCGCACCTTCGACGCGGACGTTTTGGCCTCGCTCAACGTGCGCGGGGTCTCCGGCGACAAGAAAGAAGCGAAGCTCTGGTACGAACGCGCTGCAGGTATCGGCAATGTCGCGGCAACGGAGCGTTTGAAGATTCTCGCTAGCCTGGCGGACTAGAGCATGATCCCGAAAAGTTGGCGGACTCTTTCGGGCTCCATCATGCGTCAGACAAGGGCTTAGCGAGGAAGGGCCGCAGCCGTCTATTTCCGAGGGACCAATCGGGGGGAACGGCGGCTGCGGCCTCGATCTTTTAAACGATGTGAAGGCGCCTCAGCTCCTCCAACAGCCGCTCGGCGAGAACGTCGGGACTGGTGTGACTGGTCGCAAACGACAGCTCGGCATGCTCCGGCGGTTCATACGTGGAATCGATGCCGGTAAAGTTGCTGATCAGCCCGGCGCGCGCTTTGCGATAGAGCCCCTTGGGATCGCGGGCCTCGCAGACTTCGAGCGGCGTATCGACATAAACCTCGATGAACTCGCCCTCTTGGAACAGGTCGCGCGCCATGCGCCGTTCGGAGCGGAACGGCGAAATGAACGACACCATGACGATGAGCCCGGCTTCAACGAACAACCGCGCCGCCTCCGCCACACGGCGGATATTCTCGACCCGATCCACATCCGTGAAGCCGAGATCCTTGTTCAGTCCGTGGCGGATATTGTCGCCGTCGAGCACGTAAGTATGCCGCCCAAGCGCGTGTAAGCGCTTCTCCAGCGCATTGGCGATGGTCGACTTGCCGGACCCGGACAAACCCGTAAACCAGAGTACGCAAGGCTTCTGGTGCTTCAGCCCCGCGCGGGCGGTCTTATCGACCGACAGCTCCTGCCATTTGATGTTGGTCGCGCGGCGAAGGCCGAACTCGATCATCCCGGCCGCAACCGTCGCATTGGTGAAGCGGTCGATGAGAATGAACGACCCCGTATCGACATTCTCGGTATAGGCGTCGAATACCAGCGGCTTTGCCGTCGAGAGATTGCACAAGCCGACCTCGTTCAGCTCCAGCGTCTTGCCCGCGACGTGATCGAGATTGTCGACATTAAGCTTATATTTGAGGCTGGAAATCGTCGCCGTCGAGTTCTGGCAGCCGGTCTTGATGGCGTAGGACCGGCCCGGAAGCATCGGCTCCTCGTCGAACCAGATGACCTTCGCCGAGATCTGATCTGCGACCGAGGGAGCCGCATCCGGCGTCGAGAGCACGTCGCCGCGACTGGCGTCGACTTCCTCGGCGAAGACGAGCGTCACCGCATCACCTTCCCGGGCCACGTCGAGATCGCCGTCCTCCACGACAATGCGCGCTACATGCACCCGCCTGCCTGAGGGGTGGATCACGACTTCATCGCCGGGCGAGATCTCCCCGCTCGACACCGTGCCGCTATAGCCGCGAAAATCGAGATGCGGCCGGTTCACCCATTGCACGGCGAAGCGGAACGGCCTGCCTTGCAATGAGGGCGTCACATCCACGGTCTCGAGATGACCGAGCAGCGTGGGCCCGTGATACCAGTGCATATGCGCGCTGGGGTTTAGGACATTGTCGCCCTTGAGCGCCGAGACCGGAATGCAGGTGACTTGCTCGAAGCCGAGCGGGCCTGCGAAATTGTTGAAGTCCTCGACGATCTTGTCATACCTCACCTGATCGAAATCGATCAGGTCCATTTTGTTGACGGCAAGCGCGACCTTTTTGATGCCAAGCAGCGACACGATGCAGGCATGGCGTCGCGTCTGGGTGAGCACACCGAGCCGCGCATCGATCAGGAGCACGGCGAAGTCGCAATTCGAGGCGCCCGTCGCCATGTTGCGCGTGTACTGCACATGGCCCGGCGTATCGGCGACGATGAATTTCCGCCTCGGCGTGGAGAAGTAGCGATAGGCGACGTCGATGGTAATGCCCTGCTCGCGCTCCGCCTGAAGCCCATCAACAAGCAGGGCAAGATCGAGCGCCCCGCTGGTGCCGCCCGCCGAACGCTTGGAGTCGTGCTCCGCGGTCTTGAGCTGATCTTCATAGACTTGCGCCGCGTCGTAGAGCAGCCTTCCGATCAGCGTGCTCTTGCCGTCGTCGACACTGCCGCACGTGAGGAAACGAAGCAGCCCGCGATGTTCCTCCGCATCGAGCCGGGCTTTCAGCCGCGCCTCTGCGTCTTCGCCCGAAGTTTCGACCAGGCTCAAGCGCTGCATCAGAAATAGCCCTCTTGCTTTTTCTTCTCCATCGAGCCCGACTGGTCGTGGTCGATGACGCGGCCCTGCCGCTCTGAAGAGCGCGCGACCACCAGTTCCTCGATGATGTCCGGCAGCGTGGTCGCCTTCGACTCAATCGCGCCAGTCAAAGGATAGCATCCAAGGGTACGGAAGCGAATGTTGCGCATTTGCGGCTTCTCGCCTGGATCGATCGGCAACCGCTCATCGTCGACCATGATCAGCATGCCGCTTCGCTCGACCACAGGACGCATCGCAGCGAAATAGAGCGGCACCACCGGAATATTCTCGAGGTGAATATAGGTCCACACGTCGAGCTCGGTCCAATTCGACAGCGGGAACACCCGCATGCTCTCCCCCGGTTTTACATGCGTGTTGGCCAGGTGCCAAAGCTCGGGCCGCTGCCGCTTCGGGTCCCAGGCGTGAGCAGCGTTGCGGAAGGAGAAGATGCGCTCCTTGGCGCGCGATTTCTCCTCGTCGCGGCGCGCCCCGCCGAACGCTGCATCGTAACCCCCGGCTTCGAGCGCCTGTTTCAGGCTCTGCGTCTTCATAATATCGGTATAGAGTGCGCTGCCATGAGTGATCGGCGATATACCATCCCGCGCGCCTTGCTCGTTGGTATGCACCAGGAGCTCGAGCCCGAGCCGCTTCGCCTCCGCATCACGGAATTGGATCATCTCGCGGAATTTCCAAGTCGTGTCGATATGCAGGATCGGGAACGGCGGCTTCGACGGGTAGAACGCCTTCATCGCCAGATGCAGCATGACCGAGGAGTCCTTGCCGATCGAATAAAGCATCACGGGATGACGGAATTCCGCCGCCACTTCCCGCATGATCTGGATGCTCTCGGCCTCGAGCTGCCGGAGATAGCTGGAAAGCGTTTGCTTCATTCTGGGACCGTCCTTTTCGGCCCTCGGCCTTAGCATCTTGGGGGGCCTTAGGAAACCCGCGAGCGCCCGAAAGTCGCATAGCTTTGCGCCATTTCCGCCGAAATGCTAAGCCACAAAGGTATGAAGGGGCAAAACCACCGATGAACGACCAATCTCTGATTGAGCCGGGAAGCGCCAAATCGGCAAGCCCGTTGCCGAGC
>JANWJA010000022.1 GCA_025449615.1 Methyloceanibacter sp. | reverse complement strand
TCGGCGCCGGCGTTGCCGGTCAGCCGATCCTCTCCAAGACCGCCGACTAGAACGTCGTTGCCAGCCAAGCCGCGTACGACATCGTCACCGGCGCGTCCGGCAATTTTATTGGCAAAACAGTTCCCCGCAAGCCTGTCGTCTTCGCTGCGTCCGCGATGCCAATCGTGCCCGGCATCGTGCGGGTCGAGCCTGATCGAGACGCCGTCGACGTCTTGGACTTGGATGAGGAAGACATCCTCGAGCACGATATTGCTCCCTTCCGAAGCCTGTACCTTGATGAGCTGATATTTTGCTTCCTCGAAATCGAGCGGCCCGGTGACGATGAGATTGTTGTTGGCGTCGAGCGCAAAGTGGCCGCCCGCGTCATCGATCAAATTGACACTGTAGCGGTTATCGGCCAGCTCAAAATGGCCCACGACCCAGCCATGCGGACTGTTCTCCGGGACCGTGCTCTTCGATAAATAAAGTAACGGCAGTGGCAAACTCATCGGCGAGCCTCAAACGCGCTTCCTATCGGCGGCATTTGCAATCGAGATGCCACGGTGACCCCGCCGCATCCCCGTCTCATATTAAGCCTAATCGCGCTTGCGCCCTACAACGTCCTCGGCTGTGGCCGGAGCGCTACGGTGTTGCATTTCCGGTGAATAGCTGCCTCGCAATCCCTAGCCTCCCCGCCCATATGATGGGATAGTTTGCAAGCAACGCCCGGGAAATTTGCCCTGAAGGCCTTGCTGGAGCCGTCGCGAAGGACTGGACCATGCCCCCGACCGCGTTGATGTTCGTTGTCTGCCACGCCCTTGCCAACCAAGGCCCGCTAGACGTTAACGGCTTTCCGATCGACGGGGTAAAGCTCGATCATTCCACTTGCCGCAACGAACTGGTGCAGATGTACGATCGCCTTGCCAGCGACGGCCCCAACCCGGTGCCAAATTTCTCTAATCCTACCGTCTGCTCACGCATGGCGCTGACCGAGACGCCAAACTGGGAAGCCGCGCATCGCGGCTGGTACGTGCTGAAGGTGAAGTGCCCGCACCCCGACGGCACCTTCCCGGGCGATCTCGACGTCTAATCCTGGCACGCCGGACCAAATCGACGCAAATTCATCAACCTACGGCGTTAAGCTTTTGGGTCGATTACGACCTGCTTTGCCGTTACCGCGTCGGCATCGGCTTTTCGCCGCGATAATCGTAGAAGCCGCGCTTGGTCTTGCGCCCGAGCCAGCCCGCCTCGACATATTTCACCAAGAGCGGACAGGGCCGGTATTTGGAATCCGCAAGGCCCTCATACAGCACCTGCATGATCGACAGGCAGGTATCGAGCCCGATGAAATCGGCAAGCTGCAGCGGACCCATCGGGTGGTGCGCGCCGAGCCGCATCGCGGTGTCGATAGCGTCGACCGAGCCGACGCCCTCATAGAGCGTGTAGACCGCCTCGTTGATCATCGGCAGTAGTATGCGGTTGACCATGAAGGCGGGAAAATCTTCCGAGACGGCTGTGGTCTTGCCCAGCGTCTCGACGAACTCCTTGGCGCGGGCGAAGGTGACGTCGTCGGTGGCGATGCCGCGAATCATTTCCACCAGCTCCATCACCGGTGCCGGGTTCATGAAATGCAAGCCGATGAAATGCTCCGGCCGGTCGGTCCCGGCGGCAAGCCGCGTGATCGAGATGGAAGAAGTGTTGGTGGCGATGATGGCGTCAGGCTTGAGGTAGGGACACAGCGCGACGAAGATCTTGCGCTTGACCGACTCGTCCTCGGTCGCCGCCTCGATCACCAGATCTGCATCGCCGAAGCCTGAGAAGGTTTCGGCGAACGAGATGCGCGACAGCGTCTGCTTGCGATCCTCTTCGTTGATCTTGCCGGACGCCACTTGGCGGGCGAGGTTCTTGTCGATGGCCTTGATCGCGGCATCGAACCGGTCACGTTCCAGATCGTTGATCACGGCCTGATAGCCGGAGAGCGCCACCACATGGGCGATGCCGCTTCCCATTTGCCCTGCGCCCACGATGCCGATTTTACGAATGGGCATGGTGTTAGTTTCTCGCGACGTCTTCGGCTCGGCGAGCAATGTCCCGCCTTGAACGATCTCGTCCATCGTCACTCTCCATGAGCATACATCGCCCCTAATACCCCGCCTTTTTCAGCTCGGCCTCGAGCTCGGGCAGGACTGTGAACAGATCGCCGACGAGGCCGTAATCGGCGACTTGGAAAATCGGAGCGTCGGCATCCTTGTTGATGGCCACGATCACTTTGGAATCTTTCATGCCGGCAAGATGCTGGATCGCACCGGAAATGCCGATGGCGATATAGAGGTCCGGCGCCACGACCTTGCCGGTCTGGCCGACCTGGTGATCGTTCGGCATATAGCCGGCATCGACCGCGGCGCGGCTGGCACCGACCGCGGCACCAAGACGATCCGCGAGCGGCTCGATCAGTTTCTTGAAATTGTCGCCGGACTGCATGCCGCGCCCGCCCGAAATCACGATCCGGGCGGCCGTCAACTCCGGCCGCTCGCTCTGGCTGATGGCGCTGGTCTCGAAGCTGGACAGCCCGAGCGCCGCCGGCGGCGTGATGGCCTCGATCGGCGCCCTCCCGCCCTCGCTTGCAGCGGCAAATACCGAGGTTCTGACCGTGGCCACGATCTTCTTGTCGGTCGTCTTCACCGTCTCGATGGCGTTCCCGGCATAGACCGGTCGCTCGAATGTATCCGGCGCCTTCACCGCGATGATATCGGAGACTTGCGCCACGTCGAGCAGCGCCGCCACGCGCGGCAGCACATTCTTGCCCATCGTCGTTGCCGGCGCGAGCAGCGCATCGTAAGTCGCCATCAGCGGCACGATCAGAGCCGCGATTTCCTCGGCAAGGAGTTGTGCGAGCTGGGGCGCATCCGCGATCAGCACCTTGCGCACGCCGTCGAGTTTGGCTGCCTGTTCGGCGACGGCGCGGCAACCCTGCCCTGCGACGAGAATATCGACCTCGCCGCCGATCTCACGCGCTGCCGTGAGCGCCTTTCCCGTCGAGGGTGCGAGCGTCTTGTTGTCGTGGTCGGCGAGGAGCAGCGTGGCCATCTAGAGCACCCCCGCCTCGTTCTTAAGCTTCTCCACCAGCGCCGCAACACTGTCGACTTTAATCCCGGCCTGGCGCGTCTTGGGTTCGGCGAGTGAAACCACCTTCAATCTCGGGGCAATGTCCACGCCGAGTGTTTCAGGCGTCGTCTCATCGATCGGCTTCTTCTTCGCCTTCATGATATTCGGCAGCGACGCGTAGCGCGGCTCGTTCAGCCGCAAATCCGTGGTCACGATCGCGGGCTTCGTGAGCATGACGGTTTCGAGTCCGCCATCCACTTCACGCACCACGCGGATCTTCGTGCCGTTCAGTTCGAGTTTCGAGGCGAACGTGCCTTGCGGCCAGCCAAGCAGGCCCGCCAGCATTTGTCCGGTCTGATTACAATCGTCGTCGATCGCCTGTTTGCCCATGATGACAAGCTCGGGCTTCTCGCTCTCGACGATCTTCTGGAGCAGTTTGGCGACGGCGAGCGGTTCGACGTTGGCCTCGGTCTTCACCAGGATGGCGCGGTCGGCGCCCATGGCGAGCGCGGTGCGGAGCGTATCAGCGGCTTTGGCATTGCCGATCGAGACGGCGACGATTTCGGTTGCCTCGCCCCGTTCCTTGATGCGCACCGCTTCCTCGACGGCGATTTCGTCGAACGGATTCATCGCCATCTTGGCATTGGCGAGATCGACCCCGCCGCCGTCCGGCTTGACCCGGACCTTGACGTTGGCGTCGACGACCCGCTTGACGGGAACCAAGATTTTCATGGGGCCAGCTTCCCCGACTTTCGACGATTTTGGCCGCCGAGCCACTCTATCTCGCACCTGCGAAATGGCCGGGACGGTACTGCCCGGCAGTGCACAAGTCAATGCTTTCCGGGTTTTTTTGGAAGTTCAGGCCCCACCTGGGGTCTTGTCGAACAGCACTACACCGCGCCGCCGCATAAACAAGATGAGGACCGCGCCGGCCGCCAAGCCGCCAATATGGGCCCACCAGGCAACGTTTTCCTCGGAATCGAAAAACAGGCTGGCCACCTGTGCCGCGACCCAGATGCCGAGCGCCCAGGAGGCGTTTAGCTTGATCGGGATGCGCCACAGCGCCAACACCCAGACCTTCACCTTGGGATGCAGAATGAGATAGGCAGAGATGATGCCGGCTACCGCGCCCGAGGCCCCGATCAGCGGCAAGTCCGAGTTCGGCATCATCCAGGAATGCACCAGCCCGGCGAAAATCCCGCACATCAAATAGAACATGATGAAGCGGATATGGCCCATGGCGTCCTCGACATTGTCGCCGAACACCCAGAGGAACAGCATGTTGCCGATCAGATGGACCCAGCCGCCATGCAGAAACATATAGGTGACCAGAGTGAACCGTTCCGGCATGGGGAAGGTCGGCGAGATCACCGTCTTCGCCGTGGGCCCTAGGAGATCGGCGGGGATGACGGCGAACATCGCCGCGTTCTCATTCTCGAGCGGGATCACCCAGCCGGTCTGAAAGATGACGAACACAGCCACGTTGAGAGCAATCAGCGCGAAGGTGACGTACTGATGGTCGATGCTCTTCAGCGGGTTGGTGTCGTGGAGGGGAATGAACACGGAGACACACGGACGCCTTCGGCTAGCGGTTCTGACCCTTGACCCACAACACGTCGGTCCGACCTTTGTCGTTGGCATAACGGCTAGCCACAAACAAAAAGTCCGACACGCGATTGATATAACGCAACCCCGCGTCGCCCACGCTCTCGCGCGAAGCGAGCGCCACCATCAGCCGCTCGGCGCGGCGCGAGATGGTGCGCGCGAGATGCAGGAAGCTTGCTGCCGGCGAGCCGCCGGGAAGCACGAAGGACCGTAGCGGCTGCAGATCGCGATTGAGCTCGTCGATTTCGCCCTCGAGCCGCGCCACTTGCGCATCGGTGACGTTCAGCCGGCCGCGCGCGTCCTTGGTCTCATCCGGAAAACAAAGATCGGCGCCGAGGTCGAACAGATCGTTCTGAATCCGTGCAAGCATGGCGTCGAGTTCCGCGTCGGCGGTTCGCGTGTGCACGCGCGCCAGCCCGATCGCGGCATTGGTCTCGTCCAGCGTGCCATAGGCTTCGACACGAAGATCGTATTTCGGCACGCGCCGCCCTGAGCCGAGCGCCGTTGTGCCGTCATCGCCGGTCTTTGTGTAGATCTTGTTGAGGACAACCATCACCGGACCCCTCTAAGGCTAGCCTAGCTACACCTTGGGGTTGGTCAAGTCACCCTGAGAAAGCGGGTGAACCGGGCGCGCCCCTAGTATTTTCCGGAGAGATAGATCGCCAGCATCACGATGCAGATCGCGACGAACTGCAAGACGACGCGCCAGCGCATCAAGGTCTGGCTCAAGTTTGGACTGCCGCCCCGGAGCATGTTCCAGAGCCCCAAAAGCAGCACGATCGCGACTGCCGCAAGCGCTATGGGGACGGCGTATCCAACGATATCCTGCATGGCGGTTTTCTCCCCCTCACCCGCTTGGTTTTCAACCCTTCTCGGGCCTTTTTAGTTCCGTATCGCGACTTCGTCCAAGGCGCGGGCGGGCAAGATCCTGCGCAAGAACGCCACAGCGTAGGTGGGCAGAGTGACATAATAACGGGGCTTGGGCTTGCGGCTTTCGAGCGCGGCGGCGAGCTTGGCCGCAACCGCCTCCGGCCGGAGCTTGAAGCCCTGCTTGCCGCCCTCCTCCATCCGCGCGATCCGCGCCCGATAGATGTCGCGATGGTGAGAGTTCTCCAGATCGATATTGCGCCGATACGCCTCGAGCGCATGCTCGACGAAGCGGGTGGCGATCGGGCCGGGCTCGATCAGGATCACTTTGATGCCTGACGGAGCGAGCTCCACGCGGAGCGTATCGGCAAGCGCCTCGATGGCGAATTTCGATGCGCAATAGGCGCCGCGATAAGGGGCCGCGATCAGCCCGAGGATAGAGGAGCAGAATACGATCCTTCCCTCGTCAGCCTTTCGCATCGCCGGAATGATGCGGGCGGTGAGATCGTGCCAGCCGATCACATTGACCTCGAATTGCGCGCGCAACACTTCGGGCGTGAGATCTTCGACCGCGCCCGGCTGACCATAGGCGCCGTTATTGAACAGCGCGTCGAGTTTGCCGTCAGTTCCTTCCAGAACTTGCTCGGCGGTGACTCTGATCGAGCCCGGCTCGGCATAATCGAGATAAAGGCTCTCGACGCCCTCCTCGTCGCGCAGCCGGGCGATATCCTCAGGCTTCCGTGCCGTGGCGAACACCCGCCAACCGCGCCTCTTCATTTCCCGCGCCGACGCGAGCCCGATGCCGGATGAGCAACCAGTGATGAGGATCGAGCGTTGGGTCATGGGTCGATCCTGGATGAAGGTCTACAGCCTCAGCCTTCCAACAGCCGCCGCGCGATGACGTGAGCTTGAATCTCGGCGGCGCCCTCGAAGATCGAGAGGATGCGCGCGTCGCAGAGTACGCGACTGATCGGATATTCGAGCGCGAAGCCATTGCCGCCATGAATTTGCAGCGCGTTGTCCGCTGACGCCCAGGCGACACGCGCGGCAAGCAGCTTCGCCATGCCGGCTTCAAGGTCGCAGCGGCGGCCGGCATCCTTCTCACGCGCGGCGAAATAAGTGAGCTGGCGGG
>JANWJA010000021.1 GCA_025449615.1 Methyloceanibacter sp. | reverse complement strand
CTTCGCCTGTTCAACGCCATGCGGATCCTTCATCCCTTCCGGGCGAAGCCTGTCGCCGACAATCTTCTGCATCGGCACTTGCAAATAGAGATCGTAGAAGCGGTCGGCTTGCCGAGTTTGCGACGCAAGATCTTCCGTCTCCGGTATCAGCCGCTCTTTGCCGGGATAATGCCGATCGAGATACTCGATGATGATGGTCGATTCGGGGATGGTTCGATCGTTCGCATCATCCCGCAACACCGGGAACTTGCCGATCGGCCAAATCTTCTTGAATGAGCCCGCAGAGCCAGGATCGCCCAGATTGACGACCTGCGGCTCGAACGGCGTGTCGTTTTCATAAAGGGCGATAAGCACCTTCTGGCAAAACGATGATAACGGATGGAAATAGAGCTTCAGCGACATGCTGCACTCCTCATGTGTGTGGAATCGTTTCGCGCTAATTCGCTTCCCAGTCAGCCCCTCGCCAAATGCTCGGCGAGCTTATCGAGCGTCCCGCCCCAGCCCTGCTGCATGGAAGCCAACATGCCGACGAAGGCCTTGCGCTCTTCCTCCGTCGCGTTGATGGGACTTCCGCGCAATGTCAGCGTCGTTTGGCCGCCCTGCTCGGTGAGCGTCAGTGTGTTGAGGATTTCAAGCGGCCAGCCGTCGCCGAGTTGGGGAAATGGCGCGCGGGTGATCCCGCCGGTCGCGTCGGAGAAGGAGTTGATGAAGACCAGCCGCTCCGGAGCTTCGATCTCGCGGTAGACGAAGCGGCCCCAGATGTCGTGACCGGGCTTGAACTGCATCGCGTAATGGAACATGCCGCCGGGCCGAACATCGAGCTTCGCCACGCGAATGGTACATCCCTTAGGCCCCCACCATTGCGCCAGGCGCTCCGGTTCGGTCCACGCCTTCCACACCAGATCCCGCGGAGCATCGAGCGTGCGCGAAATAACAAGATCGTCTGAGCTGGACATCTAACTGCTCCTCTTGCCCAAGATTTCGACATAATCCCCGAGCCGCGTTAACGTCTGCACCAGCCCCTTGTCGGCGCCGTACTCCTTGATCACGTGATCGCGTAGCTCTGCCGACGGGAAGGTGGCGCGCCACGTTAGCTTGGTCTTGCCGCCGACATCCTCGAAGGTCGCGACGGTGCGGAACTGCACCGGTTCCACATCGTCGCCACCGCCATGGTGATAGGTGATCCGCTCCGGCCGCACAATTTCATCGAAGGTGACGCGGTTCTGATAATCGCGCCCATCCGGACCGTGCATGACGAAACGCCAGACGCCACCGGGCTTGAAGTCGAAGGAGTGCGTGGTGATGGTGAAACCGTTCGGTCCCCACCATTCCGCCAAATATGCGGGCTTGGTCCAAGCCTCGAACACGAGATCGCGCGGCGCGTCAAACAGACGCTGACCGATGATGACTTTTGGATCTTGCTTCAGATCGAGACTGACTTCTTCCAACACGCTACGCTCCCTTTCGCTTTGTAGTGCGCCGCTTCGTCCGCTGCTTCGCCTGCAGCTTCTGCAAATAAGCGTCGAGCCGGTCGAAGCGTTGCTCCCAAAGTTTCCGGTAATCCTCGAGCCAGCCGTCGACATCCTTGAAGGCGCTTGGCGCGATTTTGCAGGGTCGCATCTGCGCGTCTCGCGAGCGTGTGATCAGCCCCGCCCCCTCCAGCACTTTGAGATGCTTGGAGATCGCGGGCATGGTCATGTCGAAGGGCTTGGCGAGCTCCGTTACTGACGTCTCGCCAAGCGCGAGCCGCGCCAAAATGGCGCGCCGCGTCGGATCGGCAAGGGCTGCGAATTTGGTGCTGAGCGGATCGGTCTGCATTTAAACCATCCAGTTAAATAACCTTATGGTTAAATAAAGAAGCGCAGAACGAATGTCAACCGTCAGCGTGTCAGAAATTCGGAGGAGCTTTGTCTATTTGCCGGATTTCCGTTTCGAGGGCTTTTCGGGGGCACTTGGTTCGGCGAACAGCCAACCGAACAAAATTGCTGCGGCGAAGGCGCCCGCAAGTTCCGCCACGATGAATCCCGGCGCATCGCCCGGCGCGATGCCGGCGAACGTATCACTCAACGACCGCGCGATGGTCACCGCCGGATTGGCAAAGGAGGTCGAGGCGGTGAACCAATAGGCGGATGTAATGTAGAGACCGACCGCCGTAGCGACAGCCTTGGGCTTGAAGCGCACACAGCCGAGGATGGTCGCGATCAACCCGAACGTGGCGATGAACTCTCCCGCCCACTGGCCGACGCCATGTCTTGCCTTCGAGCCGAGTTGCAACAGGTCGAGCCCGAACATCAGATGCGCGACGATGGCGCCGAGACAGCCGCCGACGATCTGCACCACGATATAGGCAAGCGTCTCCTGCCAGCTCAATTCGCTGCGCGAGGCCATCACCAAACTGACCGCCGGATTGAAATGCGCACCTGAGATCGGCGCGAAAATGGTGATAATGACGAACAGCACCGCGCCGGTTGCGATCGTATTGCACAGAAGCGCGATCGCGACATTGCCGCCGGCGAGTTGCTCCGCCATGATTCCGGAGCCGACCACCGCCATGACGAGAATGAATGTGCCGAGCGCTTCCGCCACCAGCCGGCGCGTCAAATCGTAGTGCACTGCTCCCCCTCCCCCGATGGTCTTGAAAGCGTCAGCAACAACTCCCGCCGCTCGGCTTCGCCGTCTCGCTCGTCGCGAACGGGATCGAAGTGCCGCAGCCCGGGAAGATGCCGTAATGCGTGGAGAAATCTCCGATGAAATCGAAATGCGGCTTGAAGCGCGTGTCCGCCAACATGCGCCAGGTATTGCCGCAGACCGGAAACACTTTGCCGCGTTCGATGAGATGATGGCCGTCGAGCTCGAAACCGTCGGGCTGCTCCGGCACGGTGCCCTTATAGACCACGGCCTGCCCGTAATCCTCGCAAGCGCTCTCCAATCCGTCGAGCTTGAACAGACGATAGGTCGCTGAAAAGAATTGCGCCTGCCCGAGCTTCTTGCGGATGATTTCGTTCTTGACCTCGATGGGACGGCTGGTGACGAGACGCGGATCGAGGAACCCGGCCTGCTTCGCCATCGGCAGGAAATCGTTCCAATAGAGCGCGCCGCCAAGACATTCGCCGTAGAGCACAGGATCGCTCCTGACGCTGTCAGGCAGTCGCCGGTCGCAATAGACATCGGCGAAATAAAGCTCGCCCCCCGGCCTCAACAGATTGAGCGCGCCGCGCAACACCGCGAGCTTGTCCACCGAGAGATTGATCACGCAATTCGACACCACCACATCGAAGCTCTGCGGCTCGAGCCCGAGCTCGTCGAGTTTCTCGATATAGCCTTTGAGGAATTTGACGTTCGCGCGGCTGTAGCCGAACCGGTCGCGATGCCAATCGATACGGGCGTTGGCGGTCGCCAATTGCTCGTCGGTCATATCGACGCCAACGACCTCGCCGGTCTCGCCGACGATCTGGGCCATGAGATAAACATCGCGCCCCGATCCTGAACCCAGGTCGAGAATGCGGCGGCCCTCGAGACCTGCCGGCACCACGATGCCGCAGCCGTAATATTTGGCCGCGACCTCGGGATGCACGTTCTCCATCAAGGCCGCCAGATGCGGCGGCAACCCGCCCCCGTCGCAACAGGCCGAAGTCTTCAAATCTTCGGATTTTTTCAGGACCTTGCCGTAATAGTCCTTCACCACTTCGAGCTGCATGAGATGACTCCGTCCCGGGCTTAATTTGCCACACCGTAGCAATACTCGGGTCGATTTGGCAGAAACAAAGTTGTGAGGAAAATCTAGGTGGCGCTACGCGCTAACTGTGCCCTCGAAACCCCGTGGCCAGCACGTAAACCTCAGGCGACTCCGCGCGGCTCGCCTTCGGCTTCACGTGGTGGACCTTGGCGAAATCTTTTTTGAGCCGCGTCACCAAATCCTGGCCGGCGCCGCCCTGAAACACTTTGGCGAGGAAGGCGCCGCCCGGCGCGAGCAGCTCCTCGGTGATATCGAGCGCGGTCTCGACCAGCGCCACGACGCGAATATGATCGGTGGCCCGGTGGCCCATGGCGGGCGAGGCCATGTCCGACAGCACGAGATCGGCTTTGCCGCCGAGAGCCTCGAGGATGCGGTCAAGCGCGCCCGCTTCGGTCACGTCGAGTTGTAGAATTTCGACTCCCGGCATAGCGTCAAACAAGGCGACGTCGGCGGCGACCACCCTGCCCTTGCCTTGACCCGATCGCACCCGCTCCGCCGCAATCTGACTCCAGCCCCCGGGTGCGGCGCCAAGATCGAGCACGCGAAGACCGGGGCGGAGAAGGTGGTATTTATCGTCGATCTCGGCGAGCTTGAAGGCCGCGCGTGAGCGATAGCCCTGCCGCTTTGCTTCGGCCACGTAAGGATCGTTGAGCTGCCGCTGCAACCAGCGCGTCGAGCCGGACTTTCGCTTCTTCGCCGTCTTCACCCTGACGGTGAGATTGCGCCTTCCGCCGCCCTCCTTCACCTGCCTTACCATATGTTAATCCGCCATTCCTGTAGTGCGCCTTGACCCACGCAAGCTCCGGACCCCATGTCCGTCTTATAGACTGAGAGCCGAACCCGCCATATGCCCCGCTATTTCGTCACCCTCATCGTCGCCGTGGCGCTCTTCATGGAGCAGATGGACTCGACCGTGATCGCCACCTCGCTTCCCGCGATTGCCCGCGATATTGGCGAAGACCCGATTGCGCTGAAATTGGCGATGACCTCCTACCTGCTGTCGCTCGCCGTCTTTATCCCCTTGAGCGGCTGGGTCGCGGACAAGTTCGGCGCAAAAACCGTGTTCAGGGCCGCCATCGTCATCTTCACGCTTGGCTCGGCAGCATGCGGCTTCGCCCACTCGCTCCTCGACTTCGTGCTGTATCGCATTATCCAGGGCATGGGCGGGGCGATGATGGTGCCGGTCGGCAGGCTCGTCATTCTGCGCACAGTGCCTAAGGCCGAGCTCATCTCGGCCCTCGCCTGGCTCGCCATTCCGGCTATGATCGGTCCCGTGATCGGACCGCCGCTCGGCGGCTTCATCACCACCTATATCAACTGGCAGTGGATCTTTTGGATCAATATCCCGATCGGGATTCTCGGCGTCATACTCGCCACACGCTTCATCGGCAATTTTCGCGAGAAGAATTTGCCGCCGCTCGACCTGAAGGGCTTCGTGCTGTCCGGTGTCGGTTTGTCCGGCCTCGCCTTCGGCTTCACCACCATCGGACAGGATCTGTTGCCGCAGACCATGTCGCTCGCGCTTATGGCGCTCGGCATCGTCTTCTGTTTTCTCTATGTGCGCCATGCGAAGGCGATTCCGGCGCCCTTGATCAATCTTCGCCTCCTCAAGATCGAGACATTTTACGCCAGCGTGGTCGGCGGCTTCCTGTTTCGCGTCGGTATCGGCGCCATGCCGTTTCTCTTGCCGCTGATGTTTCAGCTCGGCTTCGGCATGACGCCGTTCCAATCCGGCATGCTCACGTTTGCCGGCGCTGTCGGGGCCATCACCATGAAGACCGCCGCAGCGCCGATCCTCCGACGTTTCGGCTTCCGTCGCGTGCTGCTGGTCAACGCCGTCATCGCCTGCACATTCATCGCGGCGGTCGCTTTGTTCCAGCCGTCGACTCCGCAAATCGTCATTCTCGCGATCCTGCTCGCTGGCGGCTTCTTCCGCTCGCTGCAATTCACCTCCATCAATGCTCTGGCTTATGCCGACATCGCCCAGGCCAATATGAGTCAGGCGACGAGCTTTGCCAGCGTGGCGCAGCAACTGTCGCTCTCAGCCGGCGTGGCGATTGGAGCGCTGGTGCTGGAGTTTCAGCGCTATTGGCACGGCACGACGCAAGTCGCCACGAACGACTTCGCCCTCGCCTTCATTGTCGTCGCGCTGGTCTCGGCGACGTCGATTTTTATCTTCAAGGGAATGCCGAAGAACGCCGGCGCAAGCCTTTCGGGACGTGGCAAACCGGTGGCGAGCCCAAGCGAAGCGCCGCCACCTGGGTAACAGTTTCAGGGCGCGGCGCGCTCATCCGGTTCGCGATTGCGCTGGCCAGGGCGGCGGTCATGCCCATCCTCCGCCATCAAGGTCGCAAGTATCCCCTCGCGCAAACCCCGATCCGCCACGCGCAACCTCTCACAGGGCCAGATCCTGAGCAGCGCCTCGAGGATGGCGCAGCCCGCAAGCACGAGGTCGGCCCGCTCATGGCCGATGCAAGGCTGCGCCGCGCGCTGGGCATAGTTCATGGCAAGAAGCTTATGGGAAACGTCGCGAGCCTCGCCCGCGCCGAGCCAACAGCCGTCGACGCGCGACCGCTCATAGACTGGAAGCGCGAGGTGAATGCCGGCGATCGTCGTGACCGTGCCTGACGTCCCGAGGAAGTGCACGCCGCGCCCCGCGGTCCTCTCGCCAAAGCGATGCTCGGCTTCAAACGCGGCGAGGCTTTGCATGACGTCGCGGACCATGGCCTCGTAACCCTCAGGCGTTACGTCCCGTCCACCATGGCGTTCGGCGAGACTGACGACGCCGACCGGCAACGACGTCCACGCCGCGATGGAATTCTGCACGTCGAGCCGGTCGAACAGGGACCGGCGCCAGGGGCGCTGCAAATTGCTTAAGTCGAGCCAGATCAACTCCGAGCTGCCGCCGCCAATATCAAATACCAGCGCCCAATCGGCATTTCGGTCGATCAGCGAGGCGCAGCCAGAGACCGCGAGCTTCGCCTCGGTTTCCCGGCTGACGATCTCGATCGAAAGACCCGTCTCGGTCTTCACCCGCTTGATGAACTCGCCGCTATTTTCGGCGATCCGGCAAGCCTCGGTCGCAATCAAGCGCGACCGCGACACGCCGCGCCGGCGCATCTTGTCCGAGCAGACCCTGAGCGCGTCCACCGTCCGGGACATGGCGGCGTCCGACAGCCTGCCCGAGCGCAATACGCCCTCGCCGAGCCGAATAATTCGGGAGAAGGCATCGATGACGAGGAAACCGCGCCGCGAGGGCCTGGCGACGAGCAAGCGGCAATTATTGGTGCCGAGATCGAGGGCGCCATAAACCTTGGCGGCAGGCCCGCGATTGGGCGTGCCTCGATCGTTTTCGCCCCTTG
This sequence comes from Methyloceanibacter sp., assembly GCA_025449615.1. The sequence continues at coordinate 4,493 of JANWJA010000021.1, read as the reverse complement.
CTGCCGCTCCGAGACCTTGCGCCGGTGCGCCCAGCAGCACCCGCGCCACATCGCGCGCTGGGCCGCCGCCGTTACAATCGGTCTTGCTCCGCATGGCATTGGCGTCACGCGGAGCCGTGGCAGCCGTGCGGGGAATTCCGCTCGGCTCAGTCACGGTAATGAACCTCTAAACCGCGCGAACCGCCGAACTCCTGCCTCGGGCGAGGCGGCCGCGGCATGATACGATGGGACTAGTCTAGCAATCCCCAGAGGGAGGTAAAGCGTGATTTCCACACCCGAACGCTTTCCACCTTGGGGCGTTATGATGATTGCGGAAGTCGCGAGGCAATTCTCCCGGTTTCCGTTGCTAGGCTTCGATTGGATTTGATTTTGCCACGCCATCGCTCTGCCACCTTCCGGGTTTTGATAGCTTGCGACTTGGCCATCCGGCGAATCGGCGCTTTCCACCCGATTCCTCGTCCTGCGAACGGAAGCGCTAAGCATCATATAAGCAGACCGCTTTGCATTACCTCTGGAGGAAACCAAACATGACGCTTGAAACGAAACTTGGCGCTCGCCCTAATGGCTGGGCCCCATTGCGTTCCGCGCTCTCGGCTGTCGTTGCCGCGGCGTTTGCGGTGACCATGACCGCACCCAGCCAGTTTGCCTTCGCCGGCGTCGGTGGCGCTGGCGTGCTTGACCATGCTTCGACCGCCGACAAGCTCCTGATCCAGGTCGGCCAGGGTGGCGGCAAAGGCAAAGGAAAGGGTGGCGGCCAGGCCCGCGGCCAAGGCGGCGGTGGCGGCAACAATAAAATGGTTGTGCGCGGGCCCCATGGCGGCAAGGCCGTGGTCTCGAAAGGCCAGAAGAATACCGTTGTTAGGCGCAACACCTACGTCAACAAGACCTACGTGAATAAGCGTGTGGTCGTCGTGCGCCCCGTGCGCGGTTGGTACCGGAAGCCCTATTACGGCAATTTCGTCGCCGGCGTGGCGCTTGGAACGGTCCTCGCCGTTGGTGCCGTCGGCGTCGCGCCGATCGCCCCCGCTTCCAATCTTTGCTGGTATTGGTCTGACCCGGCGATGATCAACGGCTATTGGGACTATTGCTACTAGCCGGCAATCTGCCGTCGCAAGACGACCGATTCTCAAAAGGCCTCAGAGCGAAATCGCCTTTTGGCGGTTTTGCTCTTATTCTGTGGGCTAGGCGCCCGTAGCTCAACGGATAGAGCACCAGACTTCGAATCTGGGGGTTGCACGTTCGAGCCGTGCCGGGCGCACCAATCGCCAATTTCCGCCAACTTCGGCAGCCTAACACAAAGGGTCGGTTCCCCCGGGGCTTCCGAGTGGTTCCTTCGAGTCTCCCCGGTTTGGTTTGGGGCCAATCGACCCGTGGGGAGAATTTATCACCCGTGTGTGGGAGCGACTAACCAGACGCGTGCTCAGCAGCGTAAAAATAATTTCGAAAATCAATTATATAGGCGAACCCGATGAGGTTTTTTTTAGCTGGATGGACCGGGCGCCGGGAGCACGAAATCTCTCCACTGTGGCCAAAGAGTCACAAACATTTCGGGCGAAACGCTATAAGGTGAGTCCCAGAATAAACCAACGAACGGGGGACTAACCATGCGTGTTCTTATTGCCTGCGCCATCATCATCACGGCGACGATCGGCCTGGGTGGATGCTTCCATCACGAGCAACAGGTTGCAGCGACGCCGCTGAAATAGGTGGATTCAGCTTAGTCAGTTTCTGACGAGCTAACGCCTGAACTTCTTTTTGACGGCATTGCCAAACCTCGGCCGAGGAGACTCGGTCGAGGTTCTTTTCCTGTCCGCGATTCTCCGGTAAGGGCGATCGCGAGACGAGCTGCTCGCGGTATTGAGACCTGGCCGCGAAGCGACCTTAGCCGCGGGGCTTGCGCCGGCGATCCCACATCTTCCCGTCGAGCACGCGCTGCACCCGCTCGCCCGCGGGGATCTTCTCCAAGTCAGCCGTGAATCCCTCGTACTCCGCCTTCCCTTCCTCGGACGCGAGTCCATAGAGGAGATCGGCACGCCATTCGAGGAGCCGCTTCCAGCCTCTTGCGTCGCCGCCCTTGGCGGGTGCCGGCACGCCCGACCCGATCAGCCTGCGCATAATGATCTGCGCGGCCTCGCTTTCCTCGTAGCCAGCTCGTACGAGGAGATCGATGACGGCGGAGACTCGCGCCAGCAATGTCTCGCTCGGTCCACGTCCACGCCGCTGCTCCCGTTCGACGCGGGTTTCGGGCTCTTTGGGCTTGGGCACGAGTTCACTTTGAAGATCAATCAGCGGCTGTAGCAACTCCTGCGGCACCCCATCTTCGAACAACTGCGCCAACACCACTTTGAGGCATTTGGCGAGGTAGTCTTCCTTGTCGCTCTGATTGCCGTCATGCTCATGCGTCAGCCGGAGCGCCTTCAAGGCGGCGCTGAGACGTTCGGCAGTGGGCGTAAGCGTCGTTGTCTGCATAATTTGAATCTGGCCCGACTGGGGTCCAACTTCTTGAGTTTCTAACCGATCCAATGCCTTAGACCCGGCTTATCCTGAGCCACAGAGTTAAAGGATTGATGAGAAACAGACTTAGAATGCTCGAGAACCGGCGAGCCTTGCCAAGGGTTAAGAACTGCGGTTAGAACCGGCCACCCAATCTTTGAGCGCTTTTCAAGGCCCGGTCGCCTCACTACGTTGAAGGGGCAATTGGGGGATCGTCTAACGGTAGGACAGCGGACTCTGACTCCGCCAGTCTAGGTTCGAATCCTAGTCCCCCAGCCAGCTTGTCTTTCTTGTGAGCGCAGCGAATTAGAAAATCTGCCATCCCCGCGCATGCGGGGACCCGGCAGGTTGCGGCACTTAGAGAATGAAGTCTCCCTTGAGCAGACTAATCGCAGTGCTGAGCTCAATCTGGAAGTCAGGCTTGCCGTTGCCGTCGATGTCGCCCTCGATGAGGGTCTCGGCAACGGTGTCGTGGTTGAGATCGACGAATTTGTAGTGCAACTCTCCGGCTTTGTGGTGAAAGTTATGCATCCCGATGAAGTGGAAATGCTGGTTGCCGGCGACGCCCGCTTTGGCGTCGATCTTCGAGAGGCTGATCCGATCAAGTTCGCCGAGTTGGATGCCGCTGAAATCGTGAATCACGTCGTGGCTCGCGCCCTTCTTGCTGTCATTCTTACTGTCGTAGGCAAAAATATCGGCCTCGGAGCCACCGTTTAAATCGTCCTTCCCACGGCCTCCTCTGATGACGTCGCTTCCAATGCCGCCCCCGACGAGATCGTTCCCAGCACCTCCATTGAGCACGTCTGCGCCGTAGCTGGCCTGGATTATATCGCTGCCCACGGACCCGGTAATCGTGTCGTCGCCTGTGGTGCCAGATATAAACAGGATTGAAGCCGCCCAACCAATCAGCGTCCAATTGGCGGCGGAGAATTGCGTCACATTATCGAAATCGACGGTGGCGGCTGTGTTATCATTGGCTTCGAGCACGAGATTCGTGGAAAGCTGGTCGGGGTTGAAACGTGCACCGACCGCGCCATTATTTGATATAAAACTCACCTTCTTAATCCCGGAGACGGTACCGCCGGCGAAATCGAAGCCATCACCGGGGCCGGAATAGCTCACATTCTCGATGCCGGACAAGCTACAGCCCGCGAAATTGAAATTGCCATTACTAAGGTCGAGCGTGTCAACGCCGCTCGTGCCGGTATCTGCGATCGTCAGACCCGGGGCCACATCGCTCGCAACAAAGGTGTAATGGTCCGAGCCGTTGCCGCCATCTAGCGTATCCGCGCCACCGCCGCCGGCGATAATGTCGTTCAGCGTCGAGCCGGTGATGGTGTTGGCCCCGCTCGTCCCATTGATGTTGATGAGATCGGTCGCCGCCCATGACGCGAAGCTCCACAGCGCCGCGGAAAAATTCGCGGCGTTCTCGACAATAAGTGTCTGAAGGCTGCTATTGGCGCCGGTCACCGCCAGAGCGGCAGCCCCGCCATTCCCCGGCAGCTGGTTGCCATTGAAGGTCGCGGTCTGGGCCGCGTTGGCGAAGGTTAGCGCCTCGATCCCGGAGATCGCGGCGGCAACAGTGAAATTGAAATCGGTGCCGGTGGCGAGACGAATGGTGTCGGTGCCGCTGCCGCCCGTGTCGTTGACCGAGAGGCCCGCATCGATCTCGCTCGCATTAAAGACATAGGTGTCGCCGCCGACTTTGCCGTCGAGCGTATCCGCGCCGCCCCTGCCGTTGATAGTGTCCGCTCCGCTCGACCCGTTGATCGCGTCGGCATTGGGAAGGGCGTCCGTGGAGCCATTCAGAAAGAAGAACCCGGCGTCATGGCTCGTCCCGGAGCTGTAGGCGGCGATGGGGGTGGAGAAGGTCCCGTCTGTTGCTACCAAGATCGACGTATAGTTCCCGCCGGTGATCGCGTCCCCGATATAGGTAAAGTCGCCTGGTCCCGTTACCCGAACGAAGCCGAATGCGCTCTGGAATTCATAGGTGCCCGGCG
>JANWJA010000020.1 GCA_025449615.1 Methyloceanibacter sp. | reverse complement strand
TGCGAGCAGGCGCGGGAGACTGTCGGCGACGCTCTGATCAAGCAATCCGGCTTTGCCGAGCTCGCCGACACCAACCGGCTGATCGTGCTGTTTCCTCAGATCTCGGCGTCGAGCTTGGTTAACCCGCAAGGCTGCTGGGATTGGTGGGGCTACACGGGACTCGACTATCTCGGCAAGGACGCGCCGCAGATCAAAGCGATCTGGTCGATGGTCGAGCGTTTGGCGGAGCGGCCCTAGATGGGCCGTCAGGACGCCATACTCGTCCTTGAGGCGCCGATTGGCTCTGCGCGCTCTACGCCCAGGTTCTCGCGCTCCGTGAGGCTGTCTTACGCCAACCACTCGGGCTCACGCTGAGTGGGGAGGAATTGGAGGATGACAAGCTCCGGACCCATTTCTGCGCCGTTGAGGCCGGCGACGTGGTGGCTTGCGTCTCGCTCAAACCAGTCAGTGACGGCAGCCTCCAGCTGAAGCAGATGGCGGTCAAGGAGGAGCGGCGCCTGGAGGGCATCGGGGCCGCATTGGTCGCTCAAGCCGAGGCTTGGGCGCGCGACCGGGGCATCAGCGAGATGATGATGCATGCGCGGATCGGGGCCGAAGGCTTTTATGCCCGGCTCGGCTATGAGGGCGAAGGACCGATCTTCGAGGAGAACACCATTCCCCACGTCAAAATGACGAAACGGCTCGGAGCTCAGGAATAGCCGTAGCGGCGGCGCAGGAGCACGCTGAGCGGCGACACCATGCTGCGATACGACGCAGGCATCTCCGCCTCCCAGGCGCGGTCCTGTTTGACGTCGGCAAGCATGAGGGGCCGCCCGCGCATCCGATTGCCATAGAGCTGATGGCGGTTGTCGGTGACGCCCAAGGTCTCCGAGCGCCATTTCGCGCCCGGTGACGCGCGTTGGAAAATTTCCTCCAGGGTCTCGCGCGGCGCGGCGACGAAGTCCTCATAGCGGAGCCGAAGATATTGCGTCGGATAGAAACGGCCGAAAGTCTCGCAAGCGAGATTGGCGGCAGACCAGGCGAGCGCGACGCGAGCACAATAAAGCGGCCGGTTCACAATCATGTTCCGCCGCTCAGTCTTTTTGATCGCCGACCAGGCGACGGCTCGCGGATCGCGCACCAGATGAACGAGCAGGAAATCCGCTCCAAGCGCGCGACGTAGTCTGAACGGGGCAAGAGCATGACCCAAGGCAGTCTTCGTCGAGTCGACCATGAGGTCATAGCGTTTGCCCGCACGAGCCAGCAGCGCGAGCGTCAGCGCCTCATGGGTCTTTTCGGCGAGCGGCGCGGCGGACGAGAGAACCTGGCTCCAGATCGGGCAGGCCTCGCTTCGCCGTCCGCAGGTACATTGCTGCTTCTTCAGGCGGTCGCGTATGACGCTCGCCACCTCGCCACAGGCGACCAGCTCGGCGCAGCCGGTGAGCAGATATTCGAGCAGCGTGCTGCCGCTGTGGCCGTAGCCGCCGATATAAACGAGCTTGGTCATGGCGAGGCTCTATAGCATGGGAGGGGCTGCGGGATAGTCGCGGGGGGCTGGCGTGCCGCCTCGGCTTGGCTATACCCTCCCCGCCGAAAAGGCGGGATCGGTCATGGCAGACGCAATCGAACAAAAGAAGCGCCGCACGCTTGGCCTTTACCGGGCATTGCCGACGCTTTGCTTCCTAACGCCGGTCATTGCCGGTATTACGCCACGGCTTAGCCCGCTCATGCTCGGCCTGCTTGCGATTGCACTGATCGCGACCGCGATCCGGCGCGGCGTGAGGTTACGCGCCCTGTTGCAACTCGATGCGGCGCTGTCCGCCTGCCTCGTGCTCTCGGCCTATCTTTTCGCGAATTCTATTCTTGCCGTCGATCAAGACGAGGCACTGGGCAAGACCGGTGCATTTCTCGGCGTCATTCTGGTCGCCTTCGCCTCCACACGCGCGATTCCTGCTGTAAGCGCGAGCGAGCTCAGGGGATGCGCGCTCGGTTTTGTGGTCGGCGCAGTGTGCGCGGCGCTCTATCTCTTGGTAGAGCTCTTAAGCGACGGCATCTTCACGCGCGCCGCGATGAATTTCACTGCCGTGCTCAAGCCGACGACGGCGAAGCATATGGAGGTGGTCGACGGCAAGATCGTGCGGTTGAACCTTTCGGAATTCAATCAGAATGCCGCAATCGTCATGCTGAGCTTCTGGCCGGGCGTGCTGATCTTGAGCGCGCTCGATGCTATTCCGCGGCGGATCGCGCTGACGGCGCTATTCGCGGCGGCGCTCGCCGTACCGATTGCACTGTCGGAACACGATTCCTCGCAAGTCGCGCTCGTGCTCTCCGCCATTGTGTTCGCACTGGCCTCAGTTTGGCGCCTCGGAATCATCCGCACGCTCGCGGTGATTTGGTGTCTCTGCTTCGCGCTGGTGATTCCGCTCGATCGTCTCGCCTACCAACAGGGACTGCATCTCGTGTCCTGGCTGCCGAGTTCGGCGCGCGCGCGGGTCATCATCTGGCAATACACCGCAGAGCGCGCGCTCGAGCATCCTTGGATCGGCATCGGGGTCAATTCCACGCCGGCCGTGAAGGCGATGATGAAAGGTCCGGAGGACCGGCCCGAGGGCTTCGTGTTCAAGCGCACCACGGGACAGCACGCCCACGATATCTTCCTGCAGAGCTGGTACGAGATCGGCGCCATCGGCGTGCTACTGGCGGCAATCGCTGGCGCGCTCGTCGCGCTTCGGATCGGCTTGCTGCCGGTGTTTGCGCAACCCTACGGCGCGGCGTGCTTCGCGGTCGTGCTCGCGATCGGCGCGTTTGCCTGGAGCATGTGGCAGACTTGGTTCATGTCCGCGATCGGGCTGGCGCCGATCCTGTTGCGCATGGCTTCGGAGGCCGTCGCCAAAGGCAGAGCCGCACTCGAGACGCGTGCAAAGGAGGATTCATGAGCGTCGAAATTGGCGACAAGGCGCCGAGTTTCACGCTACCCACGGATGGCGGCGGCAAAGTCTCGCTCAAGGATTTTAAGGGCAAGCCGGTCGTGCTTTATTTCTATCCGAAGGACGACACCTCCGGCTGCACCGCGGAGGCTTGCGCCTTCCGCGATCAACTCCCCGACTTCTCCAAGCTGAAGACGGCGGTGATCGGCGTTTCGCGCGATAGCGCCGCAAGTCATGACAAATTCAAGACGAAGTACCAGCTCCCCTTCCCGCTCGCGTCCGACGAAGACGGCAAGGTGTGCGAGGCCTATGGGGTTTGGGCGGAGAAGAGCATGTATGGCCGCAAATATATGGGTATCGAGCGCTCCACCTTCCTGATCGACAGGAACGGCATCCTTTACGGGGTCTGGCGCAAGGTGAAAGTGCCGGGCCATGTCGAGGCGGTGTTGGAGGCGGCGAAAGCGCTGAAATAGGGCAACTGCCCGCTTCGGACGCCCCGCATTGCCGAAATTTAATAATTTGCAGCGTTGTGCCTTGGCCCACGAGCAGACACGATTTATCTGTCTATTCGCGCGGGGTTTCCGAAGAGGTGTGTAGCTGATGACTCGCCACGTCAAGCAGAGCGAAGCCATGAGGGGAGCGGAGCTTGATGAGCGGTCCGCCGGACGCGTGCTGGAGGCACATGATGCGCCAACGGAAGCGCGCTCGCCCGCCGACGAGAACGAACCCATGATCCGGCGCAAAGGCCGAAGCATCGGTTGGTTGCTCGGCTTAGCCGCACTGATTGCCGCATTGCTATTCGTCTATGCGCGTCCCTCTGGAGAGAAGGCAGCCGCTCCAGGACAAAAACAGGCGCTCGCCGTCCCGGTGACGATTGCCGAGGTCGGCGTGAGAGACGTGCCGATCTATCTGGAAGGCCTCGGCACGGTACAGGCCTCCAACACGGTCGCGATCCACAGCCAGGTTGGCGGCAAGCTGCAGAGCGTGAATTTCACCGAAGGCCAAATGGTCAAGGCGGGCGACGTCCTGGCCGTGGTCGATCCCAGGCCGTTCCGGGCCACGCTCGACCAGGCCAAGGCGAGGCGTGCGCAAGACGAGGCGCAGCTCGTCTCCGACGCCAAGGACCTCGCGCGGTTTCAGGATCTGATGAAACGAGGCGCGGGCACATCGCAAGCCGTCGATCAGCAACAGGCCAAGGTGGACGCGCTGAAAGCGACCATCGCGGCTGATCAAGCCGGCATCGAGAGCGCCGAGACGCAATTGAGCTATTCGACGATCATCGCGCCGATCGACGGACGCGTCGGTTTCCGCCAGGTTGATGCCGGCAATATCATTCGCGCCGGAGATGAAACGCCGATCACGGTGCTCACCGCTGTCACGCCGATCAATGCCGTGTTCACCCTGCCGCAACGGAATTTGGTCGCGGTGCAGGAAGCCATGAAGAAGGGCGAAGTCACCGTGGTGGCGATGGATCAGGACAATGTGCGCGCGCTGGAGACTGGCAAGCTGCTCTTGATCGACAACCAGATCGATCAGACCACGAGCACGATCAGGATGAAGGCGATTTTCCCCAACACCGATGAGCAACTCTGGCCCGGCGAGTTCGTCAGGGCGCAAGTGCTGGTGGAAACTCTGAAAGATGCCGTGACGATCCCGGAAGCGGCAGTGCAACGGAATTCGCAAGGTCTCTTCGCATGGGTGATCAAGGCGGACAACGCCGCAGAGAACCGGCCGATCCAAACCGGCCCCACCAAGAACGGCATGACCGTGGTCCGCAGCGGCTTGCAGCCAGGCGAGCGCGTCGTGGTCAGCGGGCAATATCGCCTGAAGCCTGACACCAAGGTCGACATCGCAAGTCCACAGACACCGGCCGATCCGCCGGCAAAGCCATGAACATTTCGGCGCCGTTTATCCGGCGCCCGGTCGCAACAACGCTGATTATGCTCGCGATTGCAGTTGCGGGCCTCGCGTCGTTTCCGATGCTGCCCGTGGCGCCGCTGCCAAAAGTGGATTTCCCCACTGTGAGCGTGTCCGCCAGGCTTCCCGGCGCGAGCCCAGAGACCATGGCTTCGGCGGTGGCGCAGCCGCTGGAACGCCAATTCGCCCAGATCGCCGGCGTCACTCAGATGACCTCGACTAGCACGCTGGGCTCGACCTCCATAACCTTGCAGTTCGACCTCAATCGCGACATCGACGCGGCGGCGCAAGACGTGCAGGCGGCAATAACTGCGGCAAGCCGGCAACTTCCCACCGACATGCCGTCGCCGCCGACCTATCGCAAGACGAACCCAGCAGACTCTCCAATCCTCGTAATCGGGGTGCACTCCGCTTCGCTGCCGCTCACCGTCGTCGATGATTACGCCGACACGATTCTCGCGCAGCAGATCTCGCAGATCGACGGCGTGTCGCAGGTTTCGCTTGGCGGCGAGCAGAAACCGGCGATCAGGATCCAGGTCGACCCCGCCAAGCTTGCGGCCAAGGGCCTCACGCTCGAGGACATCAGGGCCGTAATCAGCGCCGCAACCACCAATGCAGCAAAGGGCACGCTCTATAGCGACAATCGCAGCGTGACGCTTGCCGCCAACGACCAGCTCTCCAAGGCCACGGACTATGGCGAGGTGATTGTCGCCTATCGCAACGGTGCCGCGGTCAGGGTCAAAGATGTCGGCCAGGCGATCGAGGGGCCGGAAAACCTTTATGCTGGAGCCTGGGACGGCGATGAGCGCGCCATTCTTCTGGTCGTGTCGAAGCAACCCGGAGCGAATGTCATTGAGACGGTGGACAAGATCAATGCGGCGCTGCCGCAGCTGAAAGCGGTGATGCCGCAGGCGATTTCCGTCGATATTCTCTCGGACCGCACCGAGACCATTCGCGCCTCGGTCCATGACGTCGAAGTCACCCTTGCCGTCACCATCGCGCTGGTCGTGCTGGTGATCCTGCTGTTCCTGCGCAATGTACGCGTCACTCTGATTCCAGGCATCGTGGTGCCGCTGTCACTGCTTGGCGCGCTCGCGGTGATGTATCTGTGCGGCTTCAGCCTCGACAATATTTCGCTGATGGCGCTCACCATCTCGGTCGGGTTCGTGGTCGACGACGCCATCGTCGTGGTGGAGAACATCTACCGGCATATCGAGGACGGCATGGATCCGCTCGATGCCGCGCTCAAAGGCTCGCGCGAAATCGGGTTTACCGTGCTGTCGATCAGCGTTTCGCTGGTCGCGGTGTTCATCCCGCTGTTGTTGATGGGCGGCATCGTGGGGCGGTTGTTCCGCGAGTTCTCCGTCACGGTGACGGCCGCGATTGCCGTTTCTGCCTTTGTCTCTCTGATCCTCGCGCCGATGCTTTGCGCGCGTTATCTGCATCGCGATACGGAGCATCACGGAGCTGTGTGGCGCGCGATCGAATCTGTTTTCGACGATATGCTCGCTGCCTACCGCCGCACGCTCGACCGCGTGCTGAAACATCCCTTCGCCACCCTCATGGTGTTTTTCGCCACCATGGCGGCGAGCGTCTATCTCTATGTCGTCATTCCCAAGGGCTTCTTCCCCATTCAGGACACCGGGCTCGTCACCGGTTTCGCCGAAGCCGGCCAAGACATTTCGCCCTCCGAGATGTCGCGGCTGATGATGCAGCTCGGCGAGGTGCTGGCGAAGGATCCGGATATCGAATCGGTCGGCTCAGCGATGGGCAGCGGCGGCAGCGCGCAGACGGCGAATACCGGGCGTTTCTTTATCGGGCTGAAACCGCGCGACCAGAGGAAGGCCACGGCCAGCGACATTATCAATCGCTTGCGTCCGCAATTGGAGCACATCGAAGGCGTGAAGCTCGTGCTGCAGCCCTCGCAGGACATCACCGTCGGCGGCCGCATCGGGCGCGGACAATTCCAATACACGCTGCAGGACGCCGATATTGCCGAGCTCAACGAGTGGGCACCGAAGATCCTCGCCAAGCTCCAGACGCTGCCGCAACTCGCCGATGTGTCGAGCGACCAGCAAGGCAATGCGCCGCAGTTAATGGTCAGTATCAATCGCGACCAGGCCGCACGCTTCGGTATTCTGCCCGAAGTGATCGACGCCACGCTCAACGATGCATTCGGTCAACGCCAAGTGGCGCAATATTACACCCAAACCAACACCTATCATGTCATTCTCGAGGTGCCACCGGAGATGCAGGGCGATCCCAACACGCTGGACCGCCTCTACATGAAATCGCCGAGCAGCGGCGCGTCGGTTCCGATCTCGACGCTGGTCACCATGGATAATACGCAAGTGGGGCCGCTTTCGGTTTCGCATCAGGGACAGTTTCCGGCGATCACGCTGTCCTTCAATCTGCCGAGTGGGGTCGCGCTGGGGCAAGCCGTCGATGCGATCGAAAAGGCCGTTACCAATATGGTTCCACCGGTGACGCTTATCGGCACCTTCCAAGGCAACGCGCAAGCGTTTCAGGATTCGCTTTCCAACCAGCCGCTCTTGATCGCCGCCGCGCTCGTCGTCGTCTACATTATCCTCGGCATTCTCTATGAGAGCTTCATCCACCCACTGACGATCCTTTCCACGCTGCCATCGGCGGGCGTGGGCGCGTTGCTGGCGCTCATGCTCGGCGGATTCGATCTTTCGGTGATCGGCATCATCGGCATCATCCTCTTGATCGGCATCGTCAAGAAGAACGGCATCATGCTGGTCGACTTTGCCGTGCAGCGCGAGCGCGAGGGCCGGACTCCGCTCGAGGCGATCCGCGAGGCCTGTCTGCTGCGCTTCCGGCCCATCCTGATGACGACGATGGCGGCCATGCTCGGTGGCGTGCCGCTGATGCTCGTCCATGGCGCGGGCTCGGAGCTTCGCCAGCCGCTGGGCTACGCCATGGTCGGCGGCCTGGCGCTCTCACAGTTGCTCACGCTCTACACCACGCCGATCGTCTATCTTTATCTGGCGCGGCTGCAACACAACTTAGGCCGCAGCAAGAAAGCGCCGCGCCGGGCCACGCGAGCGCGGGTGCCCGCGGAGTAGGCACCGCCGCTGACGCATTATCTTGTCCGAAAAGTCTGCAACTTTTCGGGATTATGCTGCTAGACGATGCTCTTGCCGTAAAGATCGGGCCGACGGTCGCGAAAGAAGCCCCAACCGGCACGATAGGCTTCGATCTCGCCGAGATCGAAACCGTGTACCAGCGCCCCCTCCTCGCTTTCGCCGAAGCTCGCGACGATCTCGCCGGTCTGGTCGGCGATGAAGGAATGGCCGTAGTAGCGCTGGATCACGCCGTCGTTCACTTCCTCGCCGATGCGGTTCGCGGCAACCACCGGCACGGCATTGGCCACGGCGTGACCCTGCATCACGCGCTGCCAGCGTTGATGGGTGTCGAGGCTGAGATCGTAGGGCTCTGAGCCGATCGCTGTCGGATAGAGCAGGATCTCGGCGCCCTGTAGCACCATGGCGCGCGCGGCTTCCGGGTACCATTGATCCCAGCAAATGCCGGCGCCGATCCGACCCTGCTTCGTGGTCCAGGATTTGAAACCGGTGTCGCCAGGGCGGAAGTAATATTTCTCCTGATAGCCGGGTCCGTCGGGAATGTGGCTCTTGCGGTAGAGCCCGAGGATGGCGCCGCCGGCGTCGGCGATGGCAACGCTGTTGTAGTAGCGCGGCCCATCCTTCTCGAAGAAGGAGATTGGGATCACGATCTTCAGCTCATGAGCGAGCTTCGACAGCGCCAGCACACAAGGATGCTCGGTCGCGGGGTACGCGGTCGCGAACCATTTCGGGTCCTGGCGCGTGGGGAAATAGATGCCCTGAAACAGCTCCGGCGGCAGCACAACTTGCGCGCCGCGTTTTGCGGCGTCGCGCACGAGGCGTTCGACCTTGGCGATGTTCGCCGCCATGTCGTTGCCGAACGACGCTTGCAGCGCGGCAACGCTGAGCATGCGCTTCGCCATCTAGAGTGGCTCCTGTTGCGTGATGCAGTGGAACGAGCCGCCGCCCGCATCGCCCGAGCCGAGCAGGCCGTGCGAGGGAAGGCCGATCACTTTGCGGTCGGGAAACAGCTTCTGCAAGGCTTGCAGTGCCTCTGGCGCAGACGGCGTGCCGTAGACGGGCACGACCACCACACCATTGGCGATGACGAAATTCATATGCGAGGCGGGGACGATCTCGCCAGACGCGGCGCGCACCGCGCCTGGTCCCGGGATGCGGATCACTTCGAGCTTTCGTCCCACTGCGTCGGTCGCAGCTTCGAGCACTTTGGCGATGGCTTCGAGCGCTTTGGCGTTTGGATCGTCCGCCCCGGAAGGCGACTGGCAGACGACGCGGCCAGGAACCACGAAGCGCGCGAGATTGTCGATATGGCCGTCGGTGTGGTCGTTTTGCAGGCCTTGGTCGATCCAGATGATTGTCTTGGCGCCGAACGCTTCGCGAAGCGCCGATTCGGCTTGCTGCTCGGTCCAGCAATTGCGGTTCTCATTGAGCAGCGTCTGCCGCGTGGTGAGGATGGTGCCCTCGCCGTCCTGATCGATGGCGCCGCCTTCCAGCACGAAGTCAAACTGAGTGACCGGCGTGCCGGCGAGCTTGGCGATGTCACTTCCGACAGTCGCGTCGTCGGCGAGATCGAATCTGCCGCCCCAACCGTTCGACTTGAAGCAAAGCGAGGCAGCGCCTTGCGAGGTGCGGGCAAAGATCGGCCCGGTGTCACGCAGCCAGATGTCGCCGTAACTCGCTCGCACCAACTCCGCATCGGCGCCAAGCGCGGCGCCCGCCGAGGCTTCGGCCTCGCCACTCTTCACCAACACCTTGACTTTGTTGCTCCCGGCAAGAGCGCGCACCAATGCCGCCACGTCGCGCCGCGGCGCTTCGAGGTCGCCGTCCCATTGCTTCAGATCGGCGGGCCACGCCGTCCAGATCGCTTTTTGCGGCGCCCATTCCGGAGGCAGGGAGATGTCTTGTTGGGTCAAGGAAGTCAGCGAGGCCGCCTGTCTGTTAGGTGGAGTTATCGGATATTGCAGAGGGATCGCTAGATGATCTGCCGTGCTGGATGCAACTAGTTAGCTGGCGCACCCGACAGGATTCGAACCTGTGACCTCTGCCTTCGGAGGGCAACGCTCTATCCAACTGAGCTACGGGTGCTTCGAGGGGAACGTAGTCAAACCGGGCCGGTTAAGCAACGCCGGTAGAGGCGCACCTACTATCGAGTCGATGCACAACCTATATTTCTGACGCGGCTTGGATTTCAGCATCTTTACCGCGGCAAGGTGCGGCTTCTTGCGCCCCTAGGCACGACTTGACGCTTTTCGACAACGGCGTAGGTATGGGCCCTACATGCGGAGCGGATTATGGCCAAAAAGAAGGTAATTGTGATCGGCGGCGGCTTTGGCGGCGTGTTTGCCGCCAAGGAGCTGGAGCGCCATGGGCGCGACCAGTTCGACGTCGAACTGATCAACGCCAATAATTATTTCGTGTTCCAACCGCTGCTGCCGGAGGTCGCGGCCTCCACGATCCACTCCGCCGACGCCGTGACGCCGCTCAGGCTATTGCTCCAGCGTATCGAAGTGCGCCAGGCGGAAGTGATGGGCATAGACTTCGACAAGAGGGCAGTGACCGTGGTGCAGGGTTTCCGCCGCATACCGATCGATCTTCCCTATGACGAGCTCGTCATCGCGCTTGGCATGAGCGTCGATCTCAAGCGCTTCCCCGGTCTCACCGAGCATGCGCTGACGATGAAGAATCTTGCCGACGCGCACCGCCTGCGCACGCATATCATCTCTTGCCTAGAGGCGGCGGACGTGACCACCGACAAAGCGGTGAAGCAACAGCTGCTGACGTTCGTCGTCGCGGGCGCGGGCTTCACCGGCGTGGAGACGGTTTCGGAGGTGAACGAGCTGATCCGCCGCGCGCTAAAATATTATCACAACATCAAGCAGGACGAGATCCGCGTCTATCTGGTCGAATATGCGAACCGCATTCTCCCGACTTTCCCGGCGGACCTCGCGGACTATGCGACCAAGCGCATGCAGATGCGCGGCATCGACGTTAAGACCGGTGTCGGCACCAAGGCCGCGACCTACAGCGCGGTCGAGTTGACCGATGGCACAGTGATTCCGACGCGGACCATCGTTGCCACCATCGGCAACAGTCCCAATCCTCTGATTGCTTCACTCGGCCTCGATATGCATTGGGGACGCATCAAGACCGACCGCTATATGCGCGTGCCGGGTCACGATCATGTCTGGGCCCTGGGCGATGCGGCCGATATTCCGCTGGTCAATCATCCGGGCGAGGATCCGACGCATTACGCGCCGCAGACTGCGCAATTCGCTGTGCGCGAGGGACGCCAGCTGGCGAAGAACATCATTGCCCAGGCGGACGGGAAGCCGCTCATGCCTTTCGCCTATACTTCGAGAGGGTCGCTCGCCTCGCTTGGCATGAGCAAGGCCGTCGCCGAAGTCTACGGCTTCAAACTTTCCGGCACGCTCGCCTGGCTGCTGTGGCGCGGATTCTATCTGTCCTTCCTGCCGGGGTTTGCCACTAAGCTTCGCGTGGCGGTGAGCTGGATGCTGAACGCGATCGTGCCGCCGAATATCGTGCTGATCGAGTCGCAGCAGCCGGGCAGCCGCTACATCCATTACCGCAAGGGCGACAAGGTGCTGGAGCCCGGCATGCTGATCGACGGCTTCTACACCGTGGTCAAAGGCGCACTGAAGCTCACGATCGACAATCCCAAGACTGGCGAGCATTTCGAGAAGGTGTTCGGACCTGGCCAGCATTTCGGTGAGCGCGTGCTGTTGAAATCCGCGCTCCGCACCGGACTCGTGGTGGCACTCGAGGATTCGATCGTGCTGTGGATCTCGCAGAGGGATTTCACGCGGCTGGCGCGCGCCTTCCCGGTGCTCGACACTTATTTCAAGGACTATATCGAGAGCACCTTCGGGGGTCCCGACAAGGGATTTGCGCCGGGCAGCGCCGAGGCCATTGAAGAGCTGGAAAACGTAATCTGACACTGGAGATTTGCGCTGGATGAGGCGTCTCACCCCTCCCCCAACGCCTCCGCGCTCTCTATATTCCCTCCCATCATGGCAATTGCTGACACTCAAGAACAGACCGCCGGCCGACCGGTGGCAAAGGGCGACCACGTCTATCTGGTCGACGGCTCGGGGTATATTTTCCGGGCGTATCACGCGCTGCCCCCGCTCACCCGGCCATCCGACGGGCTGCCCGTGGGCGCGGTGCACGGCTTCTGCGGCATGTTATGGAAGCTCTTGCGGGAGACGGGCGAACTCAGCCCGCCGACACATCTCGCGGTGATCTTCGATTACTCGGCGCGCACCTTCCGCAACGATTTGTTCGACGGTTACAAGGCGAACCGCCCAGAGCTGCCCGAGGACCTCATCCCGCAATTTCCGCTGATCCGCGACGCGGTGAAGGCGTTCAACGTCGCCTGCATCGAGATGGAAGGATACGAGGCCGACGATTTGATCGCGACCTATGCCATCCAGGCGCTGCAAGCCGGCGCCGACGTGACCATCGTCTCCTCCGACAAGGATTTGATGCAACTCGTGCGGCCGGGCATTCGCATGTACGACACGATGAAGAACAAGGTGATCGGCGAGGTCGAGGTGCTCGAGCGTTTCGGCGTGCCGCCTTCGAAGGTGATCGAGGTGCAGGCCTTGATGGGCGATTCCACCGATAACGTGCCGGGCGTGCCGGGCATCGGGGTGAAGACCGCGGCGCTCCTGATCAACGAATATGGCGATCTCGACACGCTGCTCGCGCGTGCTTCCGAGGTCAAACAGCAAAAGCGGCGAGAGAGCCTGATCACCTACGCGGACCAAGCGCGGCTGTCGCGTACCCTGGTGATCCTCGATTCCAACGTTCCCCTGGAGGTGCCGATCGAAGCGACCGGGGTTCGCCAGCCCGAGCCCGAGACGCTGAGCAACTTCATGCGCAAGCTCGAATTCACTACGCTGCTGCGTCGCGTGGCTGAAGGCCTCGGCGCGGAGCTGCCGCAAAGCGAAGCGGGTCCGCCACGGAAGGACACGCGCAAGCGCGAGAGCGCCTACGATCATCCGTTGCGCAAGATGCCGGCGGGGGGATTTGTCGCATCTCGCACCATCGTCGATAGAGCGGGAGACGGAGGTTCGCCGGCGGCGCTCGCGGCCAATCTCGCGAGCCAACTCGGCAGTCTCGGATTCAATCGGTCGAGCTACGAGACCGTGACCGAGCTTTCCCGTCTCACCGACTTGATCGACACCGCGCGCTACCAGGGACATCTCTCTTTTCGCGCTAAACTGAACTCGGCAGACCCGATGCAGGGCGAACTGATCGGAATCGCCTTTGCCATCGTGCCGGGACATGCGGCCTATGTGCCGCTCGCGCACCGCAGCGGCGAAGGACTCGATCTCGGCGGCGAGGGCGAGGCGCCGCAGATCAAGATGCGCGACGCGCTCGATGTGCTGAAGCCGCTGCTCGAAGACGAAAGCGTGCTCAAGATCGTGCAGAACGCCAAATTCGATATGGTGGCGCTGTCCCGCTACGGCATCGCACTCACGGCAATCGACGATCCCTGCCTGATGTCCTATGCGCTCGACGCCGGCCGCGCCGAGCATCTGCCGGAGCAGCTCGCGGGCTCCTTGCTCAACTACACCTGCCTCACCCAGAAAGAGGTGATGGGCAGCGGCAAATCCACTTTGAGCCTCGAGCATGTCCCGGTGGCGCGCGCCGCCGAATATGCGGGCGAAGAAGCGGATATCGGCTTGAGACTTTGGCTCGTGTTGAAGCCGCGGCTTGCGGCCGAACGCGTCACCACGGTGTATGAGACGTTGGAGCGGCCGCTGGCGCCGGTGCTGGCGCTGATGGAGCAGACAGGGGTCAAGGTCGACCGCGCCACGCTCGCGGGCCTCTCCGGCTCGTTCGCGCAGACGCTGGCGCGGCTCGAAGACGAAATCCGGGAGCTGGCGGGCGAGGATTTCAATATCGGCTCGCCGAAGCAGCTCGGCGAAATCCTGTTCGACAAGATGAGCCTGCCTGGAGGCAAACGCACCAAGACCGGCGCGTGGAGCACGGATGCAAGCGCGCTCGAAGAACTCGTTGCGCAGGGCCACGAGCTGCCGCGCAAAGTGCTCGACTGGCGGCTGCTGGCGAAGCTCAAGAGCACCTATACCGACGCGCTGCCGACCTATATCCATCCGCAGACGGGCCGCGTGCATACCTCTTACGCACTAGCCGCGACGACGACCGGGCGGCTGTCATCGGTCGAGCCGAATTTGCAGAACATCCCGATCCGCACCGCGGAAGGCCGCTCGATCCGCAAGGCCTTCATTGCCGACAAAGGCAAGAAGCTGATCAGCGCCGATTACAGCCAGATCGAGCTTCGCGTGTTGGCACACATGGCGGACACGCCGACGCTCCGCCAAGCGTTTGCCGACGGTCTCGACATTCACGCCATGACGGCATCAGAGATGTTCGGCGTGGCCATCGAAGGCATGGACCCGAATATCCGCCGCCGCGCCAAGGCGATCAATTTCGGCATCATCTACGGCATTTCCGCCTTTGGGCTTGCGGCGCAGCTCGGCATCGATCGCGGCGAGGCGGCGACTTACATCAACACCTATTTCGAGCGCTTCCCCGGCATCCGCGATTATATGGAAGCGATGAAGGTCGAGGCGCGCCGCACCGGCTTCGTCAAGACGCTATTCGGGCGGAAGGTGCATTACCCGGAGATCAACACCAAGAACCCATCCTTGCGTGGGAATTTCGAGCGCGCCGCGATCAATGCGCCGATTCAAGGGAGCGCAGCCGACATCATTCGCCGCGCCATGATCCGCATTCCGGCGGCGCTCGCTGAAGCCGGGCTGTCCTCACGCATGTTGCTGCAGGTCCACGACGAGCTCGTGTTCGAAGCGGACGAGGCCGAGGTCGACAAGACCATGGAGGTGGCGAAGGCCGTGATGGAGGCGGCGCCGGAGCCGGTGCTCAAATTGAAGGTGCCGCTGAAGGTCGATGCCCGCTCCGGTGACAATTGGGAAGCCGCGCATTAGGGGTACGTTCGTCCCCTCCCCGACCTCGTGGGATGCTACAATTCCGACAGTCCGTTCTCACAGCATGAGCCGGGAGGTACAGCCATGGGGAAATGCGCACATTGCGGCAACAACTACGACCAGAGCTTCGAGGTCAGCATGGGCGGCCGCACCCTAGTGTTCGACTCCTTTGAATGCGCGATCGCGACGCTCGCGCCAATCTGCCCGCATTGCAGCTGCCGCATCATCGGCCACGGCGTGCAGCATGGCGACGTGATCTATTGCTGCGTCCATTGCGCCAAGAAAGAAGGCGCCACGGGCCTGGTCGACCGCGACTGATGCCGGCCGTTTAGCCCGGTCGCGAACGCGCAATCCCATCCTAATGCCCTGACGAAATTAGAAAAATCCGTCCATTGCTAATCTCTACTGAATCAGTAGGGTTTACCCTAACGATTCAGGGGGAGACGGGACCTTGCCTACTGCCGCCGCTGAGGTCACGCGGGCCGCGCCGACTTATTTGACAAGCAACTCGCTGCGCTTTACGGCCGGCTTGATCAAGCACATTCTGAGGGATGATCGCGGCTGGCGCTTCGATATCGCGTTGTGCCTCGTGGCGGCCAGCGTCGCCGAAGGATTAGGCGTCGCGACCCTGTTGCCGTTGATCATGCTCGCGACCCATGGCGAGCACAGCAACACCCATTTCGGCCGCGCCTTCGAGAGTGCGCTGCAGACCATCGGCCTTTCGGCTGAGGTGCCGATTCTGATCGGCTTGATGATCCTCGCAATCTCCTTGAAGGCGGGCCTGCTGCTGATCGCGATGCGCCATGTCGGCGCCTTGGTCGCCAAATCCACGACGGAGCTTCGTCTGGCCCTGATCCGCGGACAGCTCAACACCGAGTGGAAGCATTTCGCGCGGCAACGCTTGGGCCGTGTCGCGCATTCGATTGGTACGGAGCCACAGCGCGGATGCATGGCCTATCTTCATTCCGCCCATCTCTTTGCGGACCTGGCGCAATGCGCTGCCTATCTCGGCCTTGCGCTCCTCGTATCTTGGCGGCTCGCCATTCTCGCGCTGTTGATCGGATCGTCGGCGCTGTTCCTGTTGCATCTCCCGGTGCGTCGGGCGAAATGGGCGGCGCGGCAGCAAAGCGGCATGACGACCTCGCTCACGGGCCTGTTGGCCGACACGCTCGCCGGCATTAAACCGCTCAAGGCCACCGCGAAAATCGACCTACTCGGCTCGCAGTTGGAACGACAGACACATGAGATGGAGAGCGTGACGCGCCGTGTTCTCGTCACTTCGCAAGCGATCCCCGTCCTGCAAGAGCCGGTCCTGGCCATCCTCACCAATCTCGCCATGATCCTGGCGGCGACGACGCTGCACGAGCCGATCCACAATATTCTGCTGATGGGCACGATTCTCTATCGAGTCTCGGGCAAGATTGCGCGGGCGCAGCGGAATTATCTCTCCGCGGTCACTTTCGGCCAGATCCTCGAGCGGCTGCAAGACGGCCTCGAGAAAGCCCATGAAGCCGCCGAGCGGAACGAGGGCAGCTTCGCGCCGACGCTTGAACACGGCGTCGAGTTCCGCGATGCGAATTTCTCGCACGCGCGGAAGCCCGTGCTGAGTCATGCCAATTTGAATATTCCCGCGGGAAAGATGACGGTGCTGTTCGGGCCGTCGGGCGTCGGCAAGACCACGCTGATCGACCTTCTCACCGGTCTGCATCGCGTGGAGAGCGGCTCCATCCTGGTGGATGGCGTGCCTCTGGAGCAACTCGACCTGGCCAAATGGCGGGAGATGATGGGCTACGTCTCGCAAGACTTCCTGCTCTTCCACGACAGCATTCTCAACAATGTGACGCTCGGCGATACGAGCATCAGCGAGGCGCGCATACGCAAGGCGCTCGAAGCCGCGGAGGCCTGGGATTTCATCCAAGCCCTTCCCGAAGGTCTGGCGACGGTCGTTGCGGAGCGGGGCGCGGCACTATCGGGCGGCCAGCGCCAGCGCATTGCCCTGGCCCGCGCTTTGATTTTCGAGCCGCGTCTCCTGATCCTGGACGAGGCAACGGCTGCGCTCGACGAGAAGACCGAGCAGGCCGTGATCCGCAACCTTCGGCAATGGCAGCCGGAGCTAACGCTCCTCGTGGTTTCGCATCAGAAGTCCCTGACGAAATTGGCCGATCACGTGGTGCATCTGCGCGAAGGGGCTGGCGCTCGTGGCTTGGGGATTTCTGCGCTTGGCGGCGGGGGCGCCCTGACAGTTCCGGCCGCGGCTGCCGCGCCCTGAGCACTACCGGGGGGCACGATCAATGTTGTTTCAGTCACAGGGCTTCATCCTTATTTTTCTGCCTGCGACGCTCGCCGCCTTCTACGCGCTCGCCAACCGGCCAACAGGCCGCGAATACGCGCTGATTCTTGCCTCGCTCATCTTCTACGGATGGTGGGATCCGAGATTCATTCCGCTCCTGGTCGGGCAGACAATCTTCACGTGGA
>JANWJA010000019.1 GCA_025449615.1 Methyloceanibacter sp. | reverse complement strand
TGGCGAGGCCGGCCCCGACGGCGGTTAGCCCGAGCAGGTTGATCTCCTCGGGGTAGCGCCAGCGCGCGTCATATTCGCGGAAGCCGGTCGCCTTGACGAAGGGCAGGCGTTCAAACTCCAGCGTGTTCGGAAGCAAGTCTTGGCGCGGTTTGGGAAGCATGGGCCCGTATAGCAGAAATCTGACAATCGAAATCTAGAAATTAAGAAGAGGGGATGCCTTCCCAACGCAGCCGCCGATTTCCTGTTCCTTCGTCTCGGGATTATTGCGCCAGCACCAGCTCGTCGCCCTTCATTTCGAAACGCGACAATTTGCCCAGAAAGCTCATGCCGAGCAAATTGCCCGACAGCGCGCCGGGCTCGGCAACCGCTGCTTGAATGCCATACAGGGTGATGTTGTCGATGCGCACGCGGTCGAGAGTGACAGGCGCGATCCTGGAAACACCATTTGCGGTTTGTGCAAGGCCGGTGAAGTCGCGGCTCCGCGGCGACAGTCCCAATCTCTCGGCATCCTCGAAAGAGAGCACGACAACACTGGCGCCGGTGTCGGCCATCAATGTGACCGGGCGGCCGTTGATGGCGGCGTCGACAATGAAGTGACCTTGCCGGTCGGCGCGAACGCGAACCTCGTCGCCATAGCCGGCTCGCGCGATCTTGGTTTCGCGATCTTGTTCAGGTGTCGGCGTCACTGCCGCAATTTCCTGCTGAAAGCGCAAACCCGCGATGAGATCGTCATAGAAAAAGAAGAGTCCGAATCCGGCAAGCGCGATGCTCGACCAGAGTAACGCCTCACGCAGCGCGTGTTTTGCCGCTGAGCCCACTTTGCGTATCTCCTCTCGCGCCAATCAGCCGCGCAAGGTCAGGAAATCTCCAGAGAATTCATAGGAGCGCAGGCGGCTAAAGAAACTCATACCGAGGAGGCTTTGGGTTAACGCGCCGGGCTTGGCAACTAGAGCCTCGACTTTCCGCCGGTCGAGCGGCCCGATCGCGACGTTGTCGAGACGCACGCGTGCCGTCATGCTGCGGCCGTTGGCGGTGTGGACCGGAATCGTATAGCTGAGCGCCGTTGTGTCGATCCCGACTTGCTCCGCGTCCTCGGGGCGAAGCACGATCTCGGAGGCGCCGGTATCGACGATCATCGACACCGATTTGCCGTTCACTGCGACGCTCGCCACAAAGTGACCGTCCATGCGCTTGCGCAAGCGCACTTCGGTGGCGCCGTTGCTGCTCTCTTCGACCGTCATGGCGCTGCCCGGAATGAGCTCGCCGGCGACACGTCCGGCCATGGGAAGCAGTGTCTCGCGATAGGTGTAGATTGTGACAAGGCCGAGACCAAGCGCGAGCCAAGTTACGGCGTCGCGCAAGATGAACGTTGCGCGGCCGCCATATCGCGACAGCATTCCCCCTGTGAGATAGACAATGATAGCCACGCAGAGAACCACATAACCGAACGTGGTACTGTCCACGCCGGCGATGGTCCCGGCGGTGTCTGCCAGCAGGAACATGGCGCCGAGCGCGAGGATGAAGAGGGCGATCCAGGCGGACATGATCTAGTTCTCGACGGCTTTGGCGGGATTGCGCTCAGGCAAGATCGCCATGATGGCGCGGCGCTCTTCCGAACGCATCGACGCCCAGCGCGCGATCTCATCGATGGTGCGGTAGCAGCCTTTGCACAGGCCGTTCGCTTCGTCGATGGTGCAGATATCGATGCAGGGGGTTTCCAAGGGGCGCAACTCGCATTGTGATGCGTGCTATGTAAGCAGCGAAGCGGCTCCAAGCAATCGGCCTTCGAGATCAGCCGCGCCCGCCCGCCCGCCAACCGCCGCGCGTCCTGGCGGCACCGCGTTCTCCGGGTTCGGCAAGGCGTGGTAGGGCCTCCATCACGCGCTTCCTCGGGAACGTGACGATTACCTCGGTGCCGTAGCGAGGCTTGCTCTTGAGCTCGAAGCTGCCTTGATGCAGCTCGGTCAGACCCTTGGTGATGGGAAGGCCAAGTCCCGTGCCGCCTTCCGCGGTCTGATGCGCAAGCGAGCCTTGGCCGAACGCTTTCAGCACGCGGGGAATCTCGTGTTCCGGAATGCCGGGTCCAGTGTCTTTCACGCTGAGATATTGGCCACCGAGCGCAGTCCGCCCGACGGTCATGGTGATGGTGCCGCCAGAGGGGGTGAACTTTATGGCGTTAGACAAGAGATTGAGGCAGATCTGGCGCATGGCGCGCTCATCGACCCAAAGTTGCGGCAACGCCGGATCAAAATTCTCAACGATCTTGAGGCCCTTGTTCTCGGCGCGGAGCCGCATCAGCCGGTCGCAATCCATGACGACGTCGGCGAAGGTCACGGGCCCCTCGTGCAGCTCATAACGGCCGGCCTCGATGCGGCTGATGTCGAGAATCTCGTTGATGAGATTGAGCAGATGCTGGCCGCTTTGATGGATGTCGTTGGCGTATTCGGTGTAAGTCGGGTTGCTGTGCGGTCCCAAGATCTGCGCGCGCATGATGTCGGAGAAGCCGAGGATGGCGTTGAGCGGCGTGCGGAGCTCGTGGCTCATTGTGGCAAGAAAGCGCGATTTGGCGAAATTCGCCTCCTCGGCGCGAGCCCGGGCTTCATCCGAAATCGACTTCGCCTGTTCCAGCTCGGCGATCAGCGCGTCCTTCTCGGCGCGAAATTCCAGCATGGTGGTGACCGTGGCGTGGAAGCCGATCATCAGCCAGATGAAGTAGATGTGCACGCCGACAGCCATGGCGGCCATTGCCCAATAGAATGGATTGTCGAGCAGCGCGAAGCTGACCACGATGGCGATGGTGATCGGCAGAGTGCCGGCGTAAACGATCGGCATCACGGTCGAGGCGAACAGCATGCGCATTGAGATGACGATGAGGAGGGCGGCGAAGATGAAGGTGTGTGCGGACTCTCCTTGTGTGCCGACACTGACAAAGGCGACGCTCGCCCATGAGACCCCGTAGAAGAATTCGGCGGCGGCGATCTTGGCGCGCCAGATCTCCAATTTGCCGTCCTCGCGCGGCTCGTTGACGAATTGCCGGCAGATGCTGATCAAGATGCCTTTGGAAACGAAGACGGTCGCGAGCCAAAGCAAGAGCTGTTCGGGGGGTGCCCAAAACATCGCACCCATGGCGACGATGATGGCGAGTAGCGGCGTGGTTACGGCGGCCGCAAGCTCGTTCTTCACGAACATCATCAAGAGCTCGTATTCGAACTCCGGCCGGTTTTCCGATGAGTAGGTAAGCTTCTCGCGGGCTTCCTGGACGTGACGAGCGGCGCGTCGCTTGGTATCGGTCCCCGAACGGACGCTTCCTGCCTCGGCTTGCACACTCATGACGCGACCAACCAATGCAACCTAACGAGGTAAACCGACTCGGGGCGAACCCAGGTCTGAGCCAGGCGTGAAATCCCGCTGCTTTACCCGACTATCGACCGAAATCCCTAATGAGACGTGTATTGGCGCCCCGCCCTGACACGAAAACGGAGGATTGGCTTGGGTCCGAACGTGCTTTTCGCGGGCCCCCGTTAACTCTAAAGTCCCTGCCGCTGAGGAAGACTATGCGATTGACCATTGTTGGCTGCGGGGACGCGTTTGGCTCCGGCGGACGCCTACAGACGGCGTTGCATTTGAGCACGGGGCCTAAGCGCTATCTGATCGATTGCGGTGCCTCGACATTGATCGGGATGCACAAGCTCGGGCTGAGCCCTGCGGAGATCGACGCGGTTTTTATCAGTCATCTCCATGGCGATCACTTCGCCGGACTGTCCTGGCTGCTAATTGACGCGCTCTATGTCAGCAAGCGCACGCGGCCGCTGATCATCACTGGCCCTCGAGATATCGAGGCCCGCTTCGTCGCCGCGACCGAGGCGCTGTATCCCGGCATGACGACAACGGCGCGTTCATTCGACCTCAACTTCATCGAGTATGATGAGGGCAAGCGGATCGAGGTTGCCGGCGCCGCGGTCACGCCGTTCGAGGTACGGCATCCTTCGGGCGCGCCGCCTTATTCGCTCCGCGTCGAAGCGGAAGGTAAGACCATCGCGTTCACGGGTGACACAGGTTGGACCGAGACGCTGTGTCGGGCGGCTAGTGGCGCCGATCTCCTGATCAGCGAATGTTTCCAATACGACCTCAAGCTCGACATCCATCTCGACTACAAGACCATCGACGCCAATTTTGCACGACTCGGAGCCAAGCGCGTTCTGCTGACGCATATGGGGGAGGCGATGTTGGCCGAGAGGGACAAGGTCGATCGCTCGCGCTATCTCTTGGCCGAGGATGGGATGTCGCTCGATCTATGAAGGCAAATGTCAGCGAGCTCGATGCTCTGCTTCGCTCGATCAGGGCCTGTCGCCATTGCGTCGAGACTCCGAAGGCTGCGAAGCTGCCGCATGAGCCGCTGCCAACTTTGCGGGCAAGCGCCACGGCGCGGCTTGCCGTGTGTAGCCAGGCGCCGGGTACGCGGGTCTACCGATCGGGGATCCCCTTCACCGACGCTTCAGGCGACCGCTTGCGCGATTGGATGGATGTAAGCCCGCAAGAATTTTACAACGAGGCCCACGTCGCCATCGTGCCAATGGGATTCTGTTTTCCCGGCCAAGATGCGAAGGGCGCCGATCTGCCGCCACGCAGCGAATGCGCGAGCCTGTGGCATCGGCGGCTGTTTGCGGAGCTGCCGCAGCTCGACCTTGTTCTCGCGGTCGGGTCTTACGCGCAAAACTGGCATCTCGGCGATGAGGCCGGCTCGAATTTGCAAGAGACGATGCTCGACTGGCACAGGCATTTGAAACGAAACACGCACCCGCGCGTGTTACCGCTGCCGCATCCGTCGTGGCGCAACAATGGCTGGCTGAAGCGGAACCCCTGGTTCGAGGAGGAGCTTTTGCCTGTGCTGAAGCGCGAGGTGAGGGGCCTTCTGCGCTAGCGACACAAACCGCGCAAAAATTTTTGGGGGCGGCGCTAAATTCCTACTTGTCAGGTAGAGTAAAATATTCTACCAATCTGGTAGAGGTTACATAATGACGCAAATTCATCCTACATATATGCCTGTTTCAGGAATGAAACTAGCGGGTGCTCCTATGATCGATAGAATGGATCGGAAGATTCTCGACATTTTGCAGCGGGATTGCACCATTCCCGTTGCCGAGATCGGCAAGCAGATTGGGCTCTCGACGACGCCGTGCTGGCGGCGCATCCAGAAGCTCGAAGAACAGGACGTCATCCAGAAGCGCGTGGCCGTGCTCAATCCGAAAGCGGTCAATGTCGGGGTGACGGTGTTCGTCTCCATCACGACGAGCCATCACACGCAAGATTGGCTCGACCGCTTCCATGCGGCGCTGAAGGATTTTCCGGAGGTGGTCGAGTTCTACCGCATGAGCGGGCAGGTGGATTACCTGCTCCGCGTCGTGGTCCCGGATATCGAGCGCTATGACGCGTTCTATAAGCGGCTGATCTCCAAGATCGAACTTTCCGACGTGAGTTCGGCCTTCGCCATGGAGCAGATCAAATACACCACGGCGCTGCCGCTGGACTACGCACTGGTGGAGAAGGCGGCTTAGCTCTTTTTGTTCCGCTGCAGCAGCGCGATCAGGCTGGAGGTATCCCAGCGATTGCCGCCCATCGCTTGCACCTCGGCGTAGAATTGATCGACGAGCGCGGTAACGGGAAGCTCCGCGCCGTTCTTTCGCGCCTCGTCGAACACAAGGGCGAAATCCTTTCGCACCCAGTCGACGGCGAAGCCGAAATCGAATTTGCCGTCGACCATCGTCTTCCACCTATTCTCCATCTGCCAGCTTTGCGCCGCACCTTTGGAGATGGTGGCGATCACTTTCTCGATGTCGAGATTCGAGCGTTCGGCAAAATGCAAGCCTTCGGCGAGCGCCTGGATCAGGGCGCCGATGCAGATCTGATTGACCATCTTGGTGAGCTGGCCAGAGCCGGAGGGACCGATGAGAGTCACCGCCTTGGCATGGGCGTCGATCACAGGCTTTGCTTTGACGAAGTCCGCCTCGTCACCGCCGACCATCACGCTTAGGCTGCCGTTCTCGGCGCCGGCCTGGCCGCCGGACACCGGCGCATCGAGGAAGCCCGCGGCGCGACGCTTGGCGGCTGCATAGAGCTTCCGGGCGATGGTCGCGGAGGCGGTGGTGTGATCGACAGCGATAGCGCCTTTTTTCAGCGCTTCGAACGCGCCATTTTCCTCAAGCGTGACGT
>JANWJA010000018.1 GCA_025449615.1 Methyloceanibacter sp. | reverse complement strand
TTCTACGCGCTCGCCAACCGGCCAACAGGCCGCGAATACGCGCTGATTCTTGCCTCGCTCATCTTCTACGGATGGTGGGATCCGAGATTCATTCCGCTCCTGGTCGGGCAGACAATCTTCACGTGGATGATCGCCGAAGCTTTCTTGCGCAAGCCTTCGCCGTTTTGGATCTGGATTGGTGTGGCCGCCAATCTCGCGGTGCTCGGCTTCTTCAAATATGCGTTGTTCGTCGCCGGCGCCGCGGTTTCCTTCGTCGGGCTGCCGGAGCCCGGATGGAATATCGTGCTGCCGATCGGCATCAGCTTCTACACGTTCGAGCTCGTCTCCTATCTCGTCGATCTGAAGCGCGGTACTGGCGGCCATTACGGCTTGCGCAAATTCTGCCTGTTCATTTTCCTCTTCCCCCATCTGATCGCGGGGCCGATCATCCGTCACAACGAGATCATCCCGCAATTCGATGAGTCTCCCTTGAGGCCAGGACTTGCGCAGCGTTTCGGCTGGGGCATCGCCTTCTTCGTCGTCGGATGCGCCAAGAAAGTTTTGATTGCGGATCCGCTGGCGAGGATCATCGATCCGATCTTCAACATCCATCGGATTCCCGCGCTCACCGACGCTTGGCTCGGTGCGCTCGGCTTCACGTTTCAGCTGTTCCTCGATTTCTCCGCCTATTCAGAAATGGCGATCGGGCTCGGGCTGATGCTCGGCCTGCGCTTCCCCGATAATTTCAACGTGCCGTATCGAGCGACGGACATCAGAGAGTTCTGGCGACGCTGGCATATGACGCTGTCGCGCTGGCTTCGCGACTATCTCTATATTCCGCTCGGCGGCAGCCGGAACGGCACCGCGGTCTATATCAAGGCCACGCTGATTACCATGGGTCTGTGCGGGCTTTGGCATGGCGCGGGCTTCACCTTCATCGCCTGGGGCCTGATGCACGGCGTGGCGCTGATCGTCTGTCATGTTTGGCAGCGAAATGGGCGCGAGCTTTCTGCCCCGGTCGGCTGGGCCGTGACCATGGTGTTCGTGATCGTGGGATGGGTGGTGTTCCGCGCCGACGATTTTGCGAGCGCAGGCCAGATGCTGGCCGGGATGATCGGGTCGGGAGGTATCGCTGGCGACACGCGCTGGCCGCTCGTGCTCGCAGCTGCGGCGCTGGTGTCGCTCGTTGGGCCCAGCACCAAGGACTTCGTTGAAGAGAATTTGCAACCGCGACCGATCTATGGCGCAGGCCTCGCCGCCACGGCCGTGCTCGTCATCCTGCTGGTCGGCATGGGCCAGCCGCAGAATTTCATCTATTTCCAGTTCTGAGGAGAAACGATCATGTGGAGCCGCTTCCTTTGGGCTTTCGGCCTCACCGCCCTCACGGGGCTTGCCGGCTGCCTGCTTCTCATCCTTCTCGTCGATCCTCTCGGCGTCTCTCCGATCGGTGTTATATCGAAGCCTGGCTACGCCGTCTCCGACAGGCGGTTCGTCGCGCCGCAAATCATCGCCAGCGGCGATTTCGATTCTTTTCTGGTCGGCACCTCGACCATTCATCACGTCGATCCGGCTAGGGCGAACTCAGCCTTGGGCGGACGCTTCGCTACCGTCGCCATTCACGGCGGCACTCCCTACGAATTGACCAAGATGATGCAGTTGATCGGACGCAACGCCCCGCAAGCGAAGCGGATCATTATTGGCGTCGACGCGCGGCGCTGGTGCAAGACCGAACCCTACGCGCAATATAATCCGAAAGTGCTGTTTCCGGACTGGCTGTACGACGAGAGTCGCGTCAACGACTTTCAGGGCTTGTTGAACCTCAAGATGGTTGGCTACTCGGTGCGTCAGTTCAAGATCGCCGCAGGATGGCGCGCTCCGTTGATCCCTGCCACGGGCTACAGCAACAGCCTGGTCGACTCGAGATGGAGTTTGAGCACTGCGAGGAAGAATCTCTACAAGAAGCACAAGAAGGACGCGGCGGCTCACGGATTGGACGACGCGGACGAAGCCGCGGACACGGAAGGAAAGCACGACCATCCCGATCTCGTGTCGCTCGATAGAGCGCTGACGGCGTTGCCGGCTCAGGCGGATGTCATCTTGGTGGTAATGCCCTCACACTTCACCGCGCTCCTCAACAAGGACCGCAGCGATATCGAGCGGTGCAAGCGAGAGATCGCGGCGCTGGTCGATAAACGACATGGCACGATGATTGATTTCCGGATCGATTCTGCCTGGACCCGGAACGACGAGAATTTCTTCGATGAAAACCATTTTCGCGTGGGCCTGGCGGAAGCCCTGATCAAGAGGGTCAAGCAAGCAATGGACCAGAAGCAGGATGCCGAAGACGGCGTCTACCGCATGCTGGCCGGCGGAAAAAGCTTGTCCCGCAACGCCGATGCCGGGCTCAGTACTTCACCGCGGCGATGATGTCGGTCTGAACGACGCCTTCGACAGACGCAATCTTCTCCAATAAACTCCACGCGCACAAAAGGAGTTTCCATGCGCCCAATCTATTTGCTGGCTTCGATGATTTTTGCCGCTTTTATCCTCCCTGCGCTGGCGCTGCCGGCGCCGATGTCGGAGCAAGAGCTCAACGACAAGAGCGACATCGTCGCC
This sequence comes from Methyloceanibacter sp., assembly GCA_025449615.1. Next base: position 14,931 of record JANWJA010000018.1, on the reverse strand, counting down.
GTGGTGCGGGTGCTCTCGGTGACGTGCACCGCCGTCACGCCGGATGAGAAGACCGGCGAGGAGCTGCCGAGCTATATGGCGCAGCTCCGGATGATCGACGTAAAGAGGGGCGACGCCAAAAAGGGCGACGTGGTTCTCGTCACCTGGCGCGCGGTGCCGAGCAAGATCGTCGGGCCTTGGACCGTCTATTACTATCCCGGCGAGGAGGTGCTGACGCATCTCACCAAGAAGAGCGGCGGGGTCAGCTATGGCTCGACCTGGTGGAACGCCAAGGGCGACGACATCACCAAGCCGGAGAGCGTCGAGCTGCCGAAGGCGCCGGGTCAGACGGTCGTGCCTCGCGGGGCGAAGCAGGACCAGGTACCGCTCTAGCCGTTAGCCTGCCTTATCCAGCCAATCGCTGAAGAGTTTGGTGCCGGCGCGTTCCAGCCCTTCGCCGTACGTCTTTGTGTCGGCGCGAAGTTGGGCGAGATTGATTCCGGCGGAGCGTAGATCGGAGGTGTGGCCGATCAGCCAGCGCTCGATGTGCCGCGCGCGCGGCTCCACGTGAAACTGTAGCGCCAGCACTTTCGGGCCATAAGAGAAGGCCTGGTTCGGCGTGATGGCGGTCTCGGCGAGATGTTTGGCGCCGCTCGGCATGTCGAAAGTGTCGCCATGCCAATGCAGCACGCGCATCTTGTTCTCGGCAAGGGCGGCGAGCGGCGAGTCGCGCCCCGCCGCGGTGAGGCTGATCAGGCCCCAACCGATCTCCTTGCCGCGGCCTTTATAGACGCGGGCGCCGAGCGCGGCGGCGATGGCTTGCGCGCCGAGGCAGATGCCGATCAGTGGAACTTTCCGCTTCAGTGTATGCTCGATCACCGCGAACTCGTCGCGCAGGAAGGGATAGCGATCGAACTCGGTGACGCCGATCGGGCCGCCGAGCACGATGAGCAGGTCGGCATCCTTTGCCGGCGCGAAATCGTCGACGCCGGCGTCGAGATAGCGAAGGCTCACGCCACGCGCCGCCAGCACATCCTCGAAAATGCCGACATCCTCGAAGGCGAGGTGGCGGATGGCGACGGCGTTTTTCATACGATCCTCATATCACAATTGCATGACCGCGGCGGCGCGGATCGCTGGCGCCTTCGAGACCGCCTTTGGCAAGACGCCGCGCCGTATGCACGCCGCCGAAGAAGAGATTTTGCTCGGGCCAGATTTTGGCGTCGGGGCGCACCTCGAGGATCTGCTCGGCGCGACCGAGGCCCGGTTCGAAACTGACCGCGCCGGATTTCTCGACATGAAGACGCGGGGCTTCGACAGCGTCTTCGAGGCTCATGCCGAGGTCGAGGAGATTCACAGCGACTTGCAGGATCGCGGTGCGGATGCGGTTCGAGCCGCCGGACCCTAGCGCGGTGACGCCGCCGTCCCGCCCAAGCATGATGGTCGGGGCCATCATCGAAGAGAGCCGAACGTTCTCACGCCAATTGCCGAGGCCGTCCGGCATGAGATCCTCTTCGCCGAGCATATTGTTCAGCATGAAGCCGAATCTGCCGACGATTTGGCCGTTGCCTTCGCCGTTGGAGACACTGGCAGAGGCGGCGTTGCCGTGGGCGTCGATCACGCTCACGTGCGTAGTGCCGCGATGGCTCTTGGGGTGACGCGACGCGTGTTGCATCGCTGCCTTGAGGCCGCCGCTATCGAGAACTTCGGCAAGCTTCTCGCCGTGGTTTGCGCGCGCGGCGTTGGTCGCCTCCATGGCCTCCATCAAGGTGAGATCGTCGATGGCGCCGCCGCGAATCCGCAACGACTCAATAAAGGCAAGGCCGAAGGCGATCAACGCACCCGAGGCCGCCGGCGGCGGGTTGAGGGCAATGGTCTGTTCGTGATGGCGCCAGAGAATGGGATCGCGGCGCTCGACGCGATAGGACGCGAGATCGTCCTTGGTAAGGTAGCCTCCCTGCTGTTGCGCCTGCTTAACGACTGCCTGGCCGACATCGCCATCGACGAAGAGGCGCGCGCCATCTTCGGCGAGCCATTCAAGACATTCGGCGAGCTGCTCGTTGCGGAATGTTGCACCGACCTGCATCAGCCTGCCGCCGGGGGAGAAAATTTCCGCAACCCCTTCGCTCGCGGTGAGGATCGGCGCGATCACTGTGAAGAGATAGGCTTGGAAATCCGACAGCGGGAAGCCTTGCTTCGCGGCGCGGATAGCGGGCTCGGCGAGACGCTGCATCGGCAACCGGCAAAACTCTCGATGCATGGCGAACAGGCCGGGCACGATCCCCGGTGTGGCGCTCGAACCGAGCCCAATATGGAATTCCTGCTTCACCGGACCGAAATCGGCGTGGATCGGATAGAACTCGATGTCGCGCTCGTGACGCTTGTGTTTCGGCGTCTGCGCGAAAAAGTCGTAGAGCGCGATTTTGCCGCTGCCGGCGCGGCGCGCCATGAGGAAGCCGCCGCCTCCAGGGGAGGCGAACACGGCCTCGGCGACGAAGGTCATGTAAAGACCGGCGACGCAAGCGTCGAAGGCATTGCCGCCATCTTCCAGGATTTCCGCGGCTGCCTTCGCGGTCAGCTCATGACCCGCAGCCACCACGCCTTTGGTCTTTGCCATGGGTCTGACTAAGATGCCGATCGTGATGCGGCAAGTCTCTTACGCAATGATGACAAACGAAATGGCCGGGACTTTGCCCGGCCATGACGCGTTGATCGAATTGTTGCTCTCTAGCCGAGACGCTTCTCCAGAGCCGCGAGCTCATCATTGAGGGCCTTCGGCAGCTTGGACCCGAAGGTCGCGAAGTGCTCTTTGATCAGCGGCAGCTCGGCCTTCCAGCCGGCCGTGTCGACCTTCATCAGCTCTTTCATGTCGTCGGCGGAAACTTTCAGCCCGGAGACGTCGAGCGCGCCCTCCGCAGGTAGTTTGCCGATTGGGGTGTCGATGGCCTTCGCCGTGTCGTCGCAGCGCTCGAAGATCCATTTCAGCACGCGGGAGTTCTCGGCGTAGCCAGGCCACATGAACTTACCGTCTTTGTTTTTGCGGAACCAGTTCACGTAGAAAATCTTCGGCATCTTGGCGCCGCCCTTCTCGCCCATCTTCACCCAATGGGCGAAATAGTCGCCCATGTGGTAGCCGCAGAAGGGCAGCATCGCCATTGGATCGCGCCTGAGGTCGCCGATGGCGCCGGAGGCAGCAGCCGTTTTTTCGGAAGCCATGATCGAGCCGAGGAAGGTGCCGTGAAGCCAGTTCAAGGCCTCGGTGACGAGCGGCACCACGGTGGCGCGGCGCCCGCCGAAGAGAATGGCGTCAATCGGCACACCTTTCGGGTCTTCCCATTCCTTGGCGATCACCGGGCATTGTGCGGCCGGCGCGGTGAAGCGCGAATTGGGGTGCGCGGCGGGACGCCCGGAGGTCGGCGTCCAGGAGCGGCGCAGCCAGTCGACAGCATGCGCCGGCGGGTCGTTCATCTGCTCCCACCAGACATCGCCGTCGTCGGTCAGTGCGACGTTCGAATAGATGCAATTGGCGTCGAGCGTCTTCATGGCGTTGAGGTTGGACTCGTTGGAGGTGCCGGGTGCCACGCCAAAGAATCCGGTCTCCGGATTGATGGCATAGAGCCTGCCATCAGCGCCGAACTTCATCCAGCAAATGTCGTCGCCGATGGTCTCGGCCTTCCAGCCGGGGATGGTCGGCACTACCATGGCGAGGTTGGTCTTGCCGCAAGCGCTTGGGAAGGCGGCGGCAATGAACTTGGACTCACCCTTGGGGTTGGTGAGCTTCAGGATCAGCATGTGCTCGGCGAGCCAGCCTTCGTCGCGGGCTTTCACGGAGGCGATGCGGAGCGCGTGGCATTTCTTGCCGAGCAGCGCGTTGCCGCCATAGCCAGAACCGTAGGACCAGATCTCGCGGGTCTCCGGGAAGTGCGAGATGTACTTCGTCTTGTTGCAGGGCCACGGCACGTCGGCCTGGGCCTGGGTAGTCAGCGGCGCACCAACCGTATGCCGGCCGCGCACGAAGTCCTCGCTGTCGCCGAGCGCCTTCCAGACCTTGTCGCCGACGCGCGTCATGATGTGCATGTTGGCGACGGCGTAGGCGCTGTCGGTGACCATGACGCCGATGCCGGCAATCGGGGAGCCGACCGGGCCCATCGAATAAGGCACCACATACATGGTGCGGCCCTGCATGGCGCCGTCATAGAGCTTCGACAGAGTCGCCTTCATCTCGGCCGGGTCGAACCAATTATTGGTCGGGCCGGCATCGTCCTTAGACTTGGAGCAGATGTAAGTCTGGTCCTCGACGCGGGCGACATCGAGAGGATCGGAGCGGACCAGGATCGAGTTCGGCCGTTTCTTGAGCCACATCGCGGTGCCGCCATCGACTAGCGATTTCAAGAGATGCTGATATTCTTCCTTGGAGCCATCGCACCAAACTACGTTTTCGGGCTTGAACAGGGCCTTCGTCTCTTCGACGAAAGCGAGCACTTTCTTGTTGGTGGTTTTGGCGGCTTCGGGCGCAATCTTCATCTGTACGCTCATGCGGCTTGGTCCTTGCGGCTCGGAATGGATGGAATTCGGCGAGAGGCTTGCCCTTCCCCTAGCATTGATCTTTCTGCTTGTTCAAGCGGTCAGACTTCGCGCTCCCGCGCCTCCTTGGTCAGCCGGACCAGCTCCTCGCGGGCTTCATGAGGCGTGGCGATGGGTTTTGCGAAAACGATGCGGAGCGCTTCCCCCTCAAGCAAGAGATCACAGCCCTCCGGATCGATGGCGACTATGCGCCAAGGTCCGGGCCGGGTGTCTTTGAGCGCCGTGGCATAGAGTCCGACCGCATCGGCGTGTTCTTCATTCATGTGCGCGAGGATATCGGCTTCGGCGGCGAATAGTGGCTCGGCGCCGGCGATACCGATCAGTAGATCTTCGGGCTTCAAATCGACGATGCGGCCGAAGCCGCCGATATAATGGGCGCCCTCGACTTTGAGGCGCCAGAAGCTGAAATCCTGAAAGTTGACATAGAACTCCGCCTCGGGATGGCGGGCGAGGAAGCGCCGCCTCAACGAGGGATCGTCGGTTTTCTCGGCAAGACCGAACAAAGTCACCCGGGCACCCTGCAAGGGGTCGCCGGTGGTGCCCGTTCCATCGATCAGAATCGAGGCCCGGTTGTCGTTAACCAAATTTCGCGTGTGGCGCGCCAGGTTCGAAATTAGGAGAATGGGCGCCCCCGACCCGTCGGTAGCCACAATTATTAGCGAGGCGGAAGGATAGCCGGTTCCGGGGTCTAGAGTGGCTAGAGACGCCTTCAGCGCCCGGCGGACCAAGCCTCTGGCGTCGCTCGCCAAATTGGCAAAAGACGGATTGTCGCTCGATGTCTTATTTGCTTGCGCCATCACGATATTTGTTGCATTGCAATAAGGATGAGACGGGCGAGCGCCCCCATGCTGCCACAATTTCCGGCAGCCTGATCCCTCCCAACCCCAACGACCTCCGAGGGCTAACCCTAATGCCAACAATCGCACTTGTTGACGACGACAGGAACATCCTCACCTCGCTGCGCATGGTGCTCGAGGCGGAAGGGTATAAAACGCAGACCTATAACGACGGCGCAAGTGCGCTGGACGGTTTGTCGGAAAGCCCACCGGATCTCGCCATCCTCGATATCAAAATGCCGCGGATGGACGGGATGGAGCTGCTCCGCCGGTTGCGGCAGCGGTCCGAGTTGCCGGTGATCTTCCTCACCTCCAAGGATGAGGAAATCGACGAATTGTTCGGCCTCAAGATGGGTGCCGACGACTTCATCCGGAAGCCCTTCCCGCAGCGGCTCCTGGTCGAGCGGGTCAAGGCCGTGCTCAGGCGCTCGGCGCCGCGCGACGGCTCTGCCCCAGTCGAGGACAAGTCCAAGGTGCTCGAGCGCGGCAAGCTAAAAATGGATCCAGAGCGCCATACCTGCCTCTGGGACAACCGCCAGGTGACGCTCACCGTCACCGAGTTCCTGATCCTGCAGGCACTGGCGTCACGGCCCGGCGTGGTCAAAAGCCGGGACGCGCTCATGGATGCGGCCTATGATGACCAGGTGTATGTGGACGATCGCACCATCGACAGCCACATCAAGCGTTTGCGGAAGAAGTTCAAGGCCGTGGATAACAGTTTCGACGTGATCGAAACCCTCTACGGCGTGGGCTACCGCTTCAAGGAATAGCGGGTCAGGAGTTCCATGACCGCCGAGGCCGATAGGTCCTGGCAAGTAGCTTCAGCCACGAAGTTCAAGGAGCGCGCGCGCCGCGTTCTACGAGCGACGTGGTCGCGGTCTCGCATCGCCTGGCGTTGGCTGATGCTGCATTTGCCCTTTCGCCACGGCTTCTCCAGCCTGACCCGGCGGATCGTCATCCTCAATCTGATCGGCCTCCTGATGCTGGTTTCCGGCATTCTCTATCTCAATCAGTTCCGCGCCGGGTTGATCGACGCCAAAGTGCAAAGCCTGCTGACGCAAGGCGAGATCATCGCGGGCGCGCTGGCCAATTCCGCCGGCGTCGACACCGACCAGGTGCAACTCGATCCCGAGAAGCTACTTGAAATCGAATCCGGTCAGGCCAATGGCGGCGACGACGCGCTCGCCGGCGCGCTCGGCTTCACCATCGACCCCGAGCGCGCGGCACCGATTCTGAAACGTCTGGTCAAGCCGACCGGCAGCCGGGCCCGGATCTATAATCGCGACGGTGCGCTGATCCTCGATTCCGATACGTTCTATTCGCGCGGCGAAGTGCTGCGCTACGATCTGCCGCCGCCGGGCGCCGAGCAGCCGGACCCGCTGACCTCGTTCTGGCGTGCGGTGAAGATGCGTATGCGGCAATACGATCTACCGCTCTATACCGACATTGGCGGCGAGAACGGCAAGACCTATCCGGAGGTGGCGACTGCCTTGACCGGCACGTCGGTGCCGATCGCGCGGGTGAACGACAAGGGCGAGCTCATCATCTCGGTCGCGGTTCCCGTGCAGCGCTTGCGCGCGGTGCTCGGCGTGCTGCTGTTGTCCACGCGCGGCGGCGACATCGACAATATCGTCGCGGCGGAGCGCTGGGGCATTGTCAGCTACGCGCTGTTCGCGGCCGGCGTGACTGTGCTGCTGTCGCTGATACTTGCCAATACCATCGCGGGGCCGGTGCGGAAATTATCGGCGGCGGCCGAGCGCGTGCGCCACAGCGTCAAGGCGCGGGCCGAGATCCCGGACTTTACCGACCGCACCGACGAGATCGGGCATCTGTCCGGCGCGATCCGCGACATGACAGACTCGCTCTATAACCGGATCGACGCCATTGAAAGCTTTGCAGCCGACGTGGCGCATGAACTCAAGAACCCCCTCACCTCCTTGCGCAGCGCCACCGAGACTTTGCCGCTGGCGAAAACCGAGGAGTCGCGCGAGAGGCTGATGGAGATCATTCAGCATGATGTCCGACGGCTCGACCGCTTGATCAGCGACATTTCGGATGCCTCGCGCCTTGATGCCGAACTCGCGCGTGAGGATGCGGAGCCGGTGGAGATGGCCGAGCTGCTGCGGACGACTGTTTCGCTCTTCAACGACATTCATCGCGACGACACGCCCGAAGTTGTGCTCGAAATCGCCTATGGACCGGGCGCGCATCCTTACCGCGTCGTCGGTCATGACAGCCGCTTGCACCAGGTCATCGTCAATCTGCTCGAGAACGCCATCTCGTTCTCGCCGCCGGGTGCGCCGGTGACGCTGGCGGCGCGGCGAATCGGCAGCGAGATTCAGATCGCGGTCGAGGACCGGGGACCGGGCATTCCCCCTGAGAATCTCGAGCGCATCTTCGAGCGCTTCTATACCGACCGGCCGCAGGAATATTTCGGACAAAATTCGGGGCTCGGACTCAACATCTCACGCCAGATCGTCGTCGCGCATGGCGGCAGGCTGTGGGCGGAGAACCGCGTCCCCGAGGCAAAAGATTTGGGCGCGGCCGCCAGCCAATCGGGCGGTGCACGTTTCGTGATTCGCTTGCCGGCGGCGCAACGCTAGAGACATGCGTGAGTGAAAAGCGGGAACTCATCCATGGAACTTGCGTCGCCTTCGGGGCTTACGCGGCGTTACTGCGCGGCCCCTCGGGCTCAGGCAAATCCGATCTCGCTTTCAGGTTCCTCGCGTTGCCGGCGGAGGCCACGCACGCGCCGATGCTTGTTGCCGACGATCAAGTCTTTGTCGAGGCGAGAGGCGATAGCCTCTTCGCCTCTGCGCCCCCGACCATCGCAGGTAAGCTTGAAGTCAGAGGCATCGGCATCATCGAGCTGCCATATGTCGGGCACACGGAACTCGTGCTCGCGGTTGACCTGGTTGCACCCCAAAATGTCCCGCGAATGCCGCCAGAGCCTTGGGAACAGACCATGATCGCGGGCAACTCTGTGCCATGCATCGCGCTTCAGCCATTCGAGGCCTCGGCGCCGCTCAAACTCAAAGTGGCGCTTTTCCGGGCCGCGCAGCATCGGGGCGGTGCATGAGTGAAGGTTCGGGCTTGCGGAAGCACCCTCCCTTAAGAAAGATAGCCGCCGTTTGGGCGGGCAGTAGCGCAGTAGTGGAGTAAGCGGGGCATTATGATCGGGGTCGTCATCGTCACCCATGGCAAGCTCGCACGTGAATTTCGTGCCGCGCTCGAACATGTCGTCGGACCGCAAGAGCAGTTTGAGACCGTCTCGATCGGTCCGGACGACGACCTCGATCTCAGGCGCAACGACATGATGGAGGCGCTGGCGCGCGTCGACGGCGGCAAGGGCGTCATCGTGCTCACCGATATGTTCGGCGGCACGCCGTCCAACCTCGCCATCTCGGCAATGGAACGCGACAATGTCGAGGTGATCGCCGGCGTCAATTTGCCGATGCTGGTGAAACTCGCCAGCGTGCGCGGCGAGAGTAGTCTCGAAGAGGCCATCACGCAGGCGCAAGAGGCGGGGCGGAAATATATCAGCGTGGCCAGCCAGATTCTGGCGGCGAGTTGATGATGATGTCTAACTCGTCATACCGGCGAAAGCCGGTATCCAGCACAAGACTAACCGAGTCCCGCTCTTGTGGTAAAGTTCGGTTGTTTTTCACTGGATGCCGGCTTTCGCCGGTATGACAAAATCGAAATGCCATAGAGCCAATGGATCAGGTGACGAAGAAAGACGACAGCATCGGAGCACGGTCCGGCCTTCACTTCGCCGAGGTGGTGATCCCCAACAAGAAGGGCCTGCACGCGCGGGCTAGCGCGCAATTCGTGCGCGTTGCCTCAGGCTTCAATGCCGAGGTGCGCGTCACGCGCGAGGGCCACACCGTCGGCGGCACCTCGATCATGGGGTTGATGATGCTCGCGGCCGGCCAAGGCCATTCGATCCTGATCGAGACGGAAGGCAGCGAGGCTCGCATAGCGCTCGATGCGCTGGTCGCCCTGGTCGAGAACGGCTTCGGCGAGGAAGACTGACTTCTGCTGGATTTCGCCGGAAAGACAATCGAGGTTCCGGCGCAGACCCCGACGCCGGACCTCTTCCCACACAAACAATCTTCGGCGACAGCACGGTGGATTGATGGGGGACGGGTCTCCGTGCCGTTGCTAACTGCAAAACGAGATAACCCCTTATTGGGTTCCGACACGATCGAGACGGCAACAATCCCGCTGTGCTGTTCTGATACGCGGCGTCGCTCAAAAAAAGGGGGTCGGCAAAACGCCGACCCTCATACTCACGCAACGCATACGGGGAACGAGGCGACTAGCCCGGCTGACATTCTTTCATGCCTGCCATCGCCTTATGCGCCAAAGCTTCAGTGACATAAGTGCCCATCACCTTCATGCCCGAGCGGGGCCTGATTGTGAGGCCACGCGGGGGATGCGGGCCTCGGTGAATGGCTGGTTAGGCGCCGGCGCCGACTTGGCGGCCCTTCAACAGGGCATCGACCTCAGTCTGGGCCTGGGCCTGCGGGATGCTGTACTTGGAGGCGACCTGAGTCACGAGGTCGGACTTGCCCTTGAGGGCAGAGACGTCCTGCGCAGAGAATTTGCTCCACTTGGCGCAAATATCCTTGATAACAGCCTGCTTCTGGTCGGTATTCTGCGGATTTGCTGAAGTATTAGTCGTGGTTGAATTTTCCATTTTGACTTCTCCACATCTATGAGAATTTTATTTGAATGACCATCAGTCAAATCGTACTACATCATGCGCTTTATTTACGTGATAGGCAAGTTTTTAAAAATAATTCTATATATTGCATTCGTAGCCTATCACTATTATGCTTATTTGTTACACCCTTCATGTGTACATATACTCTTATGTATTCGCGTTGTTGGGAGAATAATATGACTGTTACGGCAAATCTACATTGAAGAGAACATACTTCCTATGTTCTATTCTACAGTACAATTTTAACTATACTTAGTTTGGCTGTGGTGGCGTCATTTCAGCCCACATCTAACCTGTTCTCAGCGGGAGAGAGCCGCGCACAATGCGGCTCTCTTTGGCGCGTCCGGGGCGACCACCAGTCCTCCAAACTTCACACCTACCTCATCGATCGCGCCGCTATCCCCTTTTCCGGGCGGCGAGAGGCTTTCGCACGGCTTGCCGGACCCTTGCAAAACGTATAAGGAGTTCTTTATATCTTTATCAGTCAGCAACGAGCAGGATCGCGTCATGAACTACTACGTCAAGGATATCGGGCTGGCCGACTGGGGCCGGAAGGAAATCGACATCGCCGAGACCGAGATGCCGGGTCTCATGGCCGTGCGCGAGGAATACGGGCCGAAACAGCCGCTCAAGGGCGCGCGCATCGCGGGCTCCTTGCACATGACCATCCAGACCGCCGTGCTGATCGAGACCTTGAAAGCACTTGGCGCCGATATCCGCTGGGCCTCCTGCAATATCTATTCGACGCAGGACCATGCTGCCGCGGCAATCGCCGCCGCCGGCATTCCGGTGTTCGCCTTTAAGGGCGAGAGCCTGGAAGAATATTGGGACTACACCCACCGCATCTTCGAGTGGGCCGATGGCGGCACGCCGAACATGATCCTCGATGACGGCGGCGACGCGACGCTTCTGGTGCATCTCGGGGCGCGCGCCGAGAAGGGCGACACCGCCTTTCTCGACAAGCCGGAGAACGAGGAAGAGGAAGTCGTCTACGCGGCGATCAAGAAGACGCTAGAGGAGAAGCCCGGCTGGTACACCAAGATCGCGGGCAACATCAAAGGCGTCACCGAGGAGACCACCACCGGGGTGCACCGGCTCTATGAGATGATGAAGAAGGGCACGCTGCTGTTCCCTGCCATCAACGTCAATGACAGCGTCACCAAGTCGAAATTCGACAATCTCTATGGCTGCCGGGAAAGTCTGGTCGACGGCATCCGCCGCGGCACCGACGCGATGATGGCGGGCAAGGTGGCGATGGTCGCGGGCTTCGGCGATGTCGGCAAGGGCTCGGCCGCATCCTTACGCAATGCTGGATGCCGGGTGCTGGTCGCCGAGATCGACCCGATCTGCGCGCTGCAGGCCTCGATGGAAGGCTACGAGGTCACCACCATGGAGGATGCCGCGCCTCGCGTTGACATCTTCGTCACCGCGACCGGCAACAAGGACGTGATCACGCTCGACCATATGCGCAAGATGAAAGACCGCGCCATCGTCTGCAATATCGGGCATTTCGATTCCGAGATTCAGGTGGCGGGCTTGCGCAATCTGAAATGGGTGAATGTGAAGCCGCAAGTCGACGAGATCCAGTTCCCGGACGGGCACCGCATCATCCTTCTGTCGGAGGGCCGGCTGGTCAATCTCGGTAACGCCATGGGCCATCCGAGCTTCGTCATGAGCGCCTCCTTCACCAACCAAACGCTGGCGCAGATTGAGCTCTGGACCCATCCGGGCGCCTATAAGAAAGAGGTCTATACGCTGCCGAAGCACCTCGACGAGAAGGTGGCACGGCTGCACCTCGCCAAGGTGGGCGCCAAGCTCACCGAGCTCACGCCCGAGCAGTCGGCCTATATCGGCGTGCCGCAGCAGGGACCGTACAAGCCCGACCTGTACCGGTATTAAGAGAGCAGTCACCCAGCCTTAACGAATCGTTAATCGCGATTCACGCTACTGACAGCAAGAGTGGGCAAGAGTCCGCGATGTGGTTAAGCTAGCGTGATTCGACTCCGAGGCTCGCCGGATCCCGGGCCCGCTCATTGTCTGTGGCATCGTGCGTGCGACGCGGGGGCGCGGGGCCATGGTAGGGCAACAGACTGGGAACTTGATGGCTAAGCGCCAGCGGAAAGACGAAGCCCGAGCCGAGACGGCGCGCTTGCTGCTTCGCCTTGCAGCGGTCGCTTCGGTTCTTCTCCCACTTCCGCTGCAAGCCGCATCCTCCGCGACCCACGCCGGCCTGCTCGACGCCCCCACTTTGCTGATGCTCGGCATCAATGTCGGCGTCATCGCGTTCGCCATCGCCACGGCCATCGGCTGTCTTCGGGCAACGGAGCGCGCCAAGGAGGCAAGCCAGCGGGCGGCCCTCGAAGCCGAGCGCCTGCGTGCGAGCGAGAGCCTGCTCGACACAGTGCTCTCCGCCGAGCCGCAGGCGATGCTGATCTGGCCGGGCTCCGGGAACCCACGCATGCTCGCCGCAAATCTGTCGCCCGCGCTCGGCGTGCCCAGCGATGCGGAGCCTCTGCTTCGCTTCTCCGATTGGCTCGATGAGGCGTCCGCTGCAGCGCTCGAGAACGCCATGCGAAATTTAAGCGAGCGGGGTGAGGCATTCAATTTGATGCTGTCGACCCGTGCACAGAAGCATATCGAGGCTGATGGGCGCACGAGCGGCGGAATGATCTCGCTCAAAATTCGCGATCTCGCCGGCGAGCGGCTGGACTATGCCAATCTCAAGGAGCGCCACAAGCAGCTTGATGCAGAGGTCGCGTCGTTGCGAGGCCTACTCGATGCCGAAGCTGCAACGCGAAGCTCTGCTGCGAGGAAGACCAGCGAAACCTCTTTGCGGGGCTTCGACCGCCTGGCGACAGCCTTTGCCGTGTTTGACGCCGAGCAGCGGCTCGACAACTTCAATCAGGCCTTCGTCCAGCTTTGGCAGCTTGACGCCGATTGGCTCGCGGGGCGCCCGAAGGATGGCGAAATCCTCGACCGGCTTCGGCTGGCCAGAAGGCTCCCGGAGAAAGCAGACTATCAAGACTGGAAGCGGTCTTGGCTTTCGGCTTATGGCTCCAATACCGAGGTCGATGAGGTTTGGCATTTGCCGGACGGGCGAACCTTGCGCGTGATCGCGGACCGGCCGGCCGCCGGCGGCGTCACTTATTTCTACGAGGACGTCTCCGAGAGAATTGCGCTCGAGAGCCGGTATAACGCCTTGATCGACGTGCAGAGCGAAACGCTCGACATGTTGCGCGAAGGCGTCGCGGTGTTCGGTCCAAACGGACGGCTCAGGCTCCGCAACACGGCATTTGCTTCGATCTGGCGGCTCAATCCTTTGCGGCTCGAATCCGAACCCCATATCGACGAGATCGTCAGTTGGTGCCGCGTGCTTCACGACGTGCCTGAGGAATGGGAGCGGGTGACGGCCGCGGTCACGGCGATCGCATCGGAACGAGGCGGTTATGAGAGCCAGCTCAATCGGCTGGACGGAAGCGTCATCGCCTGCTGCGCGCTGCCGCTTCCCGATGGCGGAACGCTACTCACCTTCAACGACATCTCCGATGCAAAACGCGCCGAGCGGGCACTGATCGAGCGCGCCGAGGCGCTGGAAGAAGCCGACCGCATCAAGACGACTTTCATCCAACACGTGTCCTACGAGCTGAGAACCCCGCTCACCAATATTATCGGCTTTACCGAGCTTCTGGGCAGCCCATTTGCCGGCGAGCTAAGCGGCAAACAGCGCGAATATCTGGACGATATCAGCCTGTCTGGCCGGACGCTGCTTGCCATCATCGACGACATTCTCGATCTCGCGACGATCGATGCCGGCAGCTTCGAGCTGAAGACTTCGACGATTAAGGTTCGCGATGTGATCGATGCAGCCGCGCACGGATTGCGCGAGCGTTTGAAACAGGGCAGCGTCGAGCTGCAAATTTCGATCGCGGCCGACGTCGACACGCTGGTGGCCGACGGCCGCAGAGTGACCCAGATCCTGTATAATCTCTTGTCCAATGCTATCGGCTCTTCGCCGCAAGGGGAGGCGGTCGTGCTCAATTGCAGCCGCGATCATTCCAGACTGGCCTTTACCGTAGAAGACAAAGGCTGCGGCATCCCGACCGAATATCAGCCTTTCGTGTTCGATCGCTTCGAGAGCCGCACGCTTGGCTCGCGCCGGCGTGGTGCGGGGCTTGGCCTCGCTCTGGTGAAGAGCCTCGTGGAATTGCACGGCGGCACGGTGGCGCTCGCCTCCGAACCCGGACGCGGAACCTGGGTGCGGGTACTGCTGCCGCTGCAGCAGGCCGAGCAGAGATCCTTGGCGGAACAATCCTACCGGTCAAGCCGCGCGGGATGAACGCGAACTGGACGCTCGACGACGTCGACCTGGTTCAGCTGGATAGGCTCGCGAGCCGCCTTGCCATCACGCTGAAGCCTGGCGACGTGATCGGTTTGCAAGGACCGCTCGGTGCCGGAAAGACAACATTCGCGCGGGCCTTGATCTCGCGGCTTGGCGCGGGCGGCGAGGTGCCCAGTCCGAGCTTCGCCCTGATCCAGAGCTACGAGACCGATCGCTTTCCCATCCATCACTGCGATTTCTACCGGGTGGAGCCCGCCGACCTCGAACAACTCGGACTCGAGGATCTGCTCGACGGCGGCGTCGCAATTTTGGAATGGGCCGATCGCGCAAAGGATTGGCTCCCTGAGGATCGCCTCGACATCGCGATGGACGAGACGGCCGAGCCTAACTTGCGCCGTCTCGTGCTCGCGGGCCATGGCACATGGGGCGAGAGGCTGAAAAGGCTGCGCGAGCTTTGTGAGTTC
>JANWJA010000017.1 GCA_025449615.1 Methyloceanibacter sp. | reverse complement strand
TTAACCTCGAAGGTCTCGCCGGCGTGCGCGGTCTCAGCAGCGCTGAACCGGCGCTTGATCAGGGCGACAACCAGGGCACTCGCCGCAAGGGTTGCGGCCCCAATGGCGAATTGGCGTCTCGTCGGCATCGTAATTCCTTTCGTCCTCAGCCGCTTTCGCGGACGCATCAGCGCAGACTTTCTCGAGGAGTAGATAGGTATTCGGCGCTCGGTTATGAACTCAACTTGCGCGCACAGACGATCACTTCCGCGTGGATTGGCGTTTACCTCAGCGTGGCTTGCCTCACGGCACAACTCGATACATAAGCCCTGGCGGACCTACAGGCAGCGGAGGCTTTATGCTGAGTACAGCTCTCATCGTTATTTTGATTTTGATGCTGATCGGGGCGGTGCCGGCATGGCCCTATAATCGTGGCTGGAGCTACGGCCCCTCGACAATCGTGGGGCTGATGCTCGTCGTCCTGCTCGCCATGCGCCTCCTCGGAAAGCTCTGAATCAACCCAATCTTAGGGAAACTGGAACAGTCTAGGCGTTCCAACGTTCGGATGGTGACCATGGGGCACGCAACGCAACCAATAGATCTCGATCAAGCCAAGCTGGATCCGGCTTCGGTCTTCAGTAGTCCACACGACGTCCTTGCGGCCAAAGGCCTCACGGAGGAGGACAAGAAATCGATCCTCAGCCGGTGGCAGGAAGACGCCGACGCGCTACTGCGCGCTGCCGATGAAGGCATGCCGGTGGAGCACCGCAGCCCCGGTGAATTGTTGCGCGCCGTGCATGAGGCGATGCAAATGCTGGATGCGGCCTATTCCCGCCGCTAGGCGTCTCGTGCAAAAAATCTTTCGTTGTTTTTCAAAAGGATACCGGCTTTTGCCGATATCCAAACGCTGCCGCCTTCGTTCAATTTCCGCAGTCGAGTATTGTATTAAATGACCGGAAAGACCACATCGGCCACAGTCATCTTCCACGTCCCCCAATGCCTAGGTTGAGGATCGAACATGCCGTATGACCCTTATTCCCGCGACACCTCCCCCAATAGCTCCTCCGGCCGCGCCGAAGATGCCCGCGTCGAAGCGGCCTGGTCCGATTTGCAGCGCGATCTCGACACGCTCGGACGCCAGCTCAACGAGCTTCGCAATCATAGCGCCACGCTCGGCGAGGATCTGGTCAATAGTGTCCAAGCCAGCTTCGACCAGGTGAAAGGCCGCACCCAGCAGTGGCAGGATCTGACCTTGAAGCAACTCGACGAGTTCAGAAATACCGCCTTCCGTCAGGCTGGCGACGCGCAGAACGCTTACGGCGACGTCCGCGCCAAGTCGCAGGAAGCCGCCCGCCAAGTTTGGGAGCGCTCGGAACCGCTCCGCCAAGGCGCCAAGGATGTCGGCGAAGGCCTGGTCCGCGCCTGGACGGAAGTCCGCGCTTCGCTCGGCAAGGCGGCGAGCCGCTTGCAAGAGGATGCCAACAAGGCCTCGACGACTTCCAGCGACAAGACCCCGGGCTCGACCTACTAGTCAGCCTGCCAGATTCGGTTTTCGAAAAGAGGGCACGTGGCGATCCGCGTGCCCTCTTTTTTTGCGCGAAATTCCGCGAAAACGCTGGGTTTCCCGTATGAACGCCAGCTGAACAAGGGTCTCAGATCCGGTTCAGTCCGCCTCCGGCAAGATGTGTCCATCCTTCGAGACGGGACACATTCGAACCTGGAGGCTAATCCGATGACCACTTTCCTGCGCTACGCTTCTCTCCTTCTGCTTGGCTTTGCCACTCTCGCCATCATCATGACGATGATCATCGTCGAGGCGGAAGCCAAAGAGAAAAAGTCCAACACCGACACTCCCACCGGCGTCAAACAGTTCCAGTTCGTCGCACCGCGATCGGACCGGAGCGACGACATTGCTCAAACCAGCGGCGACAGCAACAAAGGCGGCGGCGACAACATCGGCCGCCCGCGTCAGATCAGCGTCGAGCCGGCGCCGAAGAAGCTGCCGTCACCGAAGATCGAAGTCGCCAAGGGCGAAGAGATCACCCCTCCGGCGCCGAAAAGCTTGCCTGCCGCGAAGCTACTGACGACTGAGACCACCGAGGATGAAGCGCCTGAGACCGAGACGCTGCCGGCAGTTCCCGCACCCAAGGCCGAGGCACCGATCGAAGCCGCCCCTGCGCCGACGCTCACGTCAGACTCCTATCACTCCGCCTATCGCCACTCTTTCTACGGCCATGCTTACGGCTACGGCTACAGCGACGACGATTATGACGGCTGTGAGTAAGTGTTGAGTTCTCTTCTTCTCTCCTGAGTTGCTCCCAACTGGGCCCGGATATTTCGCCGGGCCCTTTTTTCACGCCGCCGGTTCCCGCTGCTGGGACTCATGCTTCCGCGCCTCGCGCCTGACATTTAGAGGCTCCGCGCGGACCAGCCCGCGAACCGAATTGCCGAGATAGATGCGATCGGCAGACGCGAGATCCGTCAGGCTCAACACTGCTTCGCTCGCGGCGGCGCGCGGCAGGTCGAGCAATTCCTCGCGCAGGGTTCCGGGAAGCAGGCCAGCAGCGAGTGCGGGCGTATAGAGCCGTCCGTCGCGCTCAATAAAGATGGTGGTGCGGGTGCCTTCGGTCAGCTCGCCGCGCCGGTTGAGGAAGATCACCTCATCGCAGGCAGTCAGCGCCTTCAGCCGTTCTAGCTCCTTGTCGTAGAACTGCCGCTGCGTCGTCTTGTGGAAATAAAGCGGGTCCTTCTCGTCGACCGGATTCTCGGAGAGGGCGAATTTCCACATCGTGTCTTTGGTGGGGAGCTCGATTGCCGTCGAGGTTACGGTCAGGGCGCCGTCCTCGGCGAGGAGAAGCCGCACCAGATAAACTTCTCCCGGAAGCGTCGCCACTTCAGCTTCGAGTGCGCCAAACACGGTGTCGCGCGCGAAGGGATAGGCGAAATGCAAAGCCGAAGCCTGCAGCCGCGTGAGATGTCGCTCCAGAAGATAGAAGCCTTTGCCGCGCTCCCAGCGGAGCGTCTCGATCAACTGGAAGGGTGCGTCAGGCTTGGTGAGGAACTGCGCCTTCAAAAGACATTCGTCGAATTCCGCGCCGACTTTGGAGTCAGAGACCAGGCCGCTGCCGATGCCCATCTCACCGCGAGAGGCATCGAGCATGATGGTGCGGATGGCGACGTTGAACTGGGCATCGCCGTTCGGCGCGACACGGCCGATGGCGCCGGTATAGATGCCGCGAGGCTCGCCCTCGAGCTCGCGAATGATTTCCATAGCACGGACTTTCGGCGCGCCGGTGACGGAGCCGCACGGGAAGAGAGCTTTCAGAATAGCGCTGAAGCCGATATCGCCGCGAAGTTCGGCGGTGATGCCCGAGGTCATCTGATGTACGCTGCGATAGGTCTCGACGGTGAAGAGATCGGTGACCTCGACCGTGCCGATCTTGGCGATGCGCCCAAGATCGTTCCGGAGCAGATCGACAATCATCAGATTCTCGGCGCGCTGCTTCTCGTCCATGGTGAGCCAAGTCTTCAGCCGGGCGTCCTCGCTCGAATTTTTGCCGCGAGGTGCGGTGCCCTTCATCGGTCGCGTGAACATGCGCTTGCCCTCGCGGCGGAAAAACAATTCGGGCGAGAGCGAGAGAACGTGGAAGTCGGGCGTGCCGATCAGCCCGCCATAGGCCACGCGCTGTTTCCGCCGGAGCGCCGCGTAGAGAGCGACGGGGTTGCCGGCGAAGGCGAAGCGATATTTCAGGGTGAGGTTGATCTGATAGACGTCGCCCGCGGCGATATAGTTCTGCACCTTGTCGAAGGCGGTCATGTAATCGCCGCGCGACCAGGACAGGTTCAAGTCAGAGAGGGTCGAGCGGTCATTGGCGCCGTTCTCCTCGAGCCATGCCCTGACTGCACTGTCATCGAGACGGCGCGGCTCGCGACACAGTCCGATCCAAAGCAGCGGCTGGGTCCGAGCCTTGGGCAACAGATCGCGCAGCTTCGGCTCCAGACAATAGCCAAGCTCATAGGCGAAGAAGCCGGCGGCGTGCAGGCCTTGGGACAGTCCAGCCTCGATAGAGCCGAGAGCGGTCTCGACCTCGCCCGGCTCCCAAGCGACGATAACGCGCTTGGGTGCCTCATAGAGCAGGCTCGCGCCGCCTTGGCTCAGGCTGTCGTCGAGAAGGATATACGGCGTGGCGGTCATGGTGGAACGCGGAAGGCCCGGCTTTCGCCGGAAGCATAGCCCATCTTGGCAAAAGGATCGTCGATTTCGCGGCTGAAAAGATCAGGCCAGAATCAGCATCTCGCCCTTGCCGAGCACGGCCATGTCGCCCATCAGGCGGCGCGCGCGAAACGGTAGCTTCGAGACACAGCCGTCTTTGTCCAACTGGCGGCCGAGCAGCCGGAGATAATTGAAATCGAGCTTGCCGGAATCGCTGAAAGTCGGCAGCAACTGTTTCGGCTGCTTGGCAAGGATCAGCGTGCCGCGGCGCAGGCCGTAGCCGGCGAGCCGCCCGACCTTGCCGTCGATCATGATGGTGCCGGCCACCATCCAGCCTCCGGCATATTCGCCGGCATTGCCGCCGACGATGATGGTGCCGCGCCGCATGCGATGGCCGACCACGTCGCCGACATTGCCGCCGACGACGATGCGGCCGCCGCGCATGCCGAGGCTCTCGCCGTCCGCCACGCCACCGGTCCGCTCACCGGAATTGCCGCCGATCTCGATCTCGCCGCCGATCATCGAGCCGCCGGTCGAGGCGCCGGCATCGCCTTTGACCAGGATCTTGCCGCCAGACATGCCGGCGCCGACATAGGCGCCTGCATCGCCATCGACGAGGATCTCGCCTTCGGTCAGTGCGCGGCCGATGCGGTCGCAAGAGCTGTCGGTGCCTATGAGCCGCAGCGTGTGGGCGTCGTTGCCCTTGATCTTGAACACATCGCCGACGGTGGTCCGCTCGCGCGTCGTGCCGATGGAGATGGCCTCGATGTCCTTCAGCTTCTTGCCGACGAGATTGAGCGGCAGCAGCGCAGAGAGGTCGAGGCGTTCGGCGCCGCGTTCCTTGAT
Organism: Methyloceanibacter sp.; assembly: GCA_025449615.1. Next base: position 4,898 of record JANWJA010000017.1, on the reverse strand, counting down.
TTCGAGAGTAAGCGCGCTCACGCGATGATCTCCTTGAGATGGAAATGATGCGGACCGAGATTGCCACCATAATTTCCGGCGGTGATGTGAGTGACGCCCTGCTTGGCGCCGCCATTGGCAATGGCGTGGATACCGGCCCGCATGGCGGCCGCGACATCTGCGGCGGTCAAACCGTCGATGACGATTTCGAGCACCGCTTCAATGTCGGGCCCAAGATCCGATTTCACGGCGCCCTTCAGCGTCGGGCAATAGGCGTCGTTAGTGGAGGCGATCTGACCCTTGTATTTCGAGCCGACCTTGGAGCCGGAGCGCACAATGCCGCCGGGAAAGGGCGTGATGGCGCCGGGCACGTCGTCGATGGCCTTCACCGCGCGCTCACACGCCGCAAGCACGGCTTGGTGCGACTTGCCGAGCACGAGCAGATTGCCGCCGCCCACTGCCTTCTTGGTCAGGCCGGTTTTCTCCTCGCAGACGAATTCGCCATCCATGACGGGGATGCGCCAATAACGCCTGCCGTTGATCATTTTCGACATTTGCCAGCCATCGCCGAAGAAGCGGAGCGAAGAGCCGAGCTTCAGACTCTTCTCGCCGTCGAGCCCGGAGAAGCACGCAGAGCCCGGGCTGGTCAGCACGCATTGGCCGACGCGGTTACGAAGCTGCTTTTGCAGCTTGTCGGTATCCATGGCGAAGAGCAACACGGCGACGCCCGGGCGGCCGTCCGGTGTCGCTTTGGTGGAGAGCTTGCCCTCGATGCCAGCTTCCGCGCCGCAGGCAATCACCGAAGTGGCGAAGCCGGTCATGGTGCGGGCAGCGGTCAAGGCCCAGCCAGGGGTGGACGCGGTGATGATGATCCGCGTGCCGACCATGGGGAAGGCCTCGGCGAAGGTCTCGACGATATTGACGCCTTTGAGCTTCAATTTGGACATAGACGGGCCCGGCCCCCTCCTCCATTCGGCACTTCAGCCGCGCACCATTAAACAGGACCCCCAAAGGGCGCAAGCGCAAGCGATCCTGGAGCGTGGAGGATGTCCCCGCTGCCATGCCAAGAAAGGCTCAAGTTTTGGGCTTGTCGTATTTGATGTAGGCGAAGCGCATATCGTCCTTTGGGCAACCCTCGAGCGCACCCTGTTCCAGGGCCGGCTGCCAGTGGACGACCTCTTCGATCTTCTTGGCGAGCTCGAAATCCTTGTCGGTGATGCCTTTGGCAGCATGGTTCATCAGCCGGACCTCGACCCAGGCATAAGAGGCGGTGATGTCGGGATGGTGCCAGGCGGCCTCCGCCAGATGGCCGATGGTGTTGATCACCATCAGCGTGCCCTTCCAGCTGTTGGTTTTGTATTTTCGCCTGATCCAGCCGCCTTCCAAATACCAATGCGGCAGCTCGGCCTTCAGCCTCTGCTCGACCTCCGCATCGCTATAGGTTCGCTCGGACGTTGCCATAGGGGCCCAGTTTTGAAAGAGTAAGGGGGCTCCTCCCCCTAGCATCCAGCATATCGAGAGGCTACGACCCAATCAATGGACGAGGGCCGTTCAAATTCGGCTGGGGCCGGCGCTCGCGCGCTGCCTCGTGCCACGGGCGTTTCCGTGATGACGACCGCGCGGCTGCATTTCGGCTTTCTCGATCCGAGCGGACGAGGCCCTGAACCCTTCGGCAGTTTCGGGCTTGCCATCGACAGGCCAGTGACACGGCTCACACTCCGCCGGGCAAATTCCCTGAAAGTGAGCGGCGAGGAAGCGGAACGCGCCGCGCATTATCTGGCCCAGCTTGCCGAGGCCTACGATCTTCGGAACAGCTACGGGCTCACTGTCGAAGAGACGATTCCGCCACATTCCGGGCTCGGCTCGGGCACGCAGCTCGCGCTTGCGGTGGGCACAGCACTGTCCACGCTCGAGGGCTTAGGCGCGACCCCGCAGGAGATCGCAATCCGGCTCGGGCGCGGTGCGCGCTCCGGCATTGGCATCGCGACGTTCGCCAACGGCGGCGTCGTGCTCGATCGCGGTCCGGTCTCGGGCGCGCTGCCCGAGCTTATTGCGCGTCTTCCCTTTCCCGATGATTGGCGCGTCTTGTTGATCTTCGATCCTTACCTGGCCGGAATTCATGGTGGCATGGAGGCCGTGGCATTCGACGAGGCGCCGGACTTTCCGCAAAGTGAGGTGGAAGAGCTCCGGAGTCGGGTTCTCAATCACGCTCTGCCCGCCCTCGAGACGCGCGACTTCGACGGCTTCACCGCTGAGGTCGGGCATTTGCAAGCGCGAATGGGCGCCTATTTCGCTTCGCTGCAAGGCGGCCCCATCGTCAGCAGCGGCGTCGCCAAGGTGCTCGATTGGGTCGCGACACAAGGTCTCAAAGGAATCGGCCAGAGCTCGTGGGGACCAACCGGCTTCGTCTTTGTCAGATCCGAGTCCGAAGGCACCTCGCTGCTCGAAAACCTGCAAAGCCTTGGCGGTAGCGCGGGCCTGCGATTCCAACTTGTCCGGGGACGGAACCAAGGCGCGGAAATATCAGTGTACTGATTGCCAACGTTTCTTAGTTGGCTTAATTCAGAGGCTTGGCCGCCACCCCGGTTCTGGTTTAAGGCTTCCCATTCCTTGTCGCCGCGTCCGGCGGTTCCAGCATATTTGAAGGAGTATTTAGGCAGATGGCGCATCCCCGCATTTTGCACATGATCACACCGCTCAAACATATGAGCCCGTTCGATGTGAACATGGCGCTAGACGCCGGATATGACGCGGCAATTCCCTACACCAATGTCACCATCGAGGACGTGAAGGGATTGGTGCAGGACGCAATCTTCAGCCGCGGGCCGGAAGGCGTGAAGCGCACAGGCATATTCATCGCCGGCAAACGCGCCGTCGAGGCGCTCGACATGATGGACCGCGCCAAGGCCGCTATGGTGCCGCCCTTCGAGATTTCCGTGTTCTCGGATCCGGCGGGCTCCTTCACCACTGCCGCGGCGATGGTGGCTTGCGTGAAGCAAGCGCTTCGCGAGAAATTCTCAACCGACCTCAAAGGTAAAACCATCGCCATCTATGGCGGCACTGGCGTGGTCGGATTTGCATCCGCCGTGATCTCGGCGCTGGAAGGCGCCACTGCCACGTTGATCGGCTATGACGGTTCGGACCGCGTGAAAAAATTCGCTGAGGACATCAATGCGCGTTTCGGCACCAATGTCGGCTATGCCGACGGCTCGACCGAGGAGCAAAAGACGGAGCTGGTGCGCAACGCCGATATCGTGTTTGCCGCCGGTCCTGCCGGCAAAAGATTGCTGAGCTTGGATCAGCTCAAGCAAGCCAAAGATCTGAAGGTCGTCACCGACGTGAATGCAGTGCCGCCAGCGGGCGTCGAAGGCGTCGGCGTCAACGACAACTCGGCCCCGATTCCCGGCACTAAAGCGGTTGCGATCGGTGCACTCGCGGTCGGTAACATCAAATACAAGACCGAGGCCGGACTGTTCGACCGGATGATCCAGTCGGACAAACCGCTCTACCTCGATTTCCGCGACGCATACACACTTGCACAAAAGCTCACCAAGTAGCTTGCCAATGATCCTGATCGTTGCCATTTCGGGACGAGGACTCGCGGCCGCCGCGCGCCGCGCAGGTTTCGTCCCGCTGGTGCTCGACTTCTTCACCGATGAAGACACCGAGGAGATCGCGCATCGTTGCGTGAAATTCGCAGGTCCGATCGGACGCGGGATTGAGGTGGTGCCTCTGATGGGGGGCCTGTCGGACCTGGCGGCAGATGCGCCCTCGCCCGTGCTGGGCTGTGTCGCTGGCTCTGGATTCGAGGATCGCCCCGAGCTGTTGAGCAAGATCGCCGAACATTGGCCGCTGCTCGGCAACGATTCCGAGACGGTGGCACGCATCAAGTCGATCGAGTTTTTCGACATGCTCGATGGTTTGGGTATTCCGCATCCGCGTACGCAAAACGCTCCGCCTCCAGATAAAGGATGGCTGGCGAAGCGGAGAGGCGCGGCCGGTGGCAGCCATGTCGCGGACTACGTGCCTGGGGGTTCCACTTCGGCCTCCACCTATTTCCAAGAGAAGGTGAAAGGCGTCGCCGTGTCGGCGCTGTTCGTCGGCAATGGCAGGGACGTTGCCGTGCTCGGCTTCAGCGAGCAATGGACAAACTCCCGCCCTGCCTCGCCGTTTCGTTATGGGGGCGCCGCGCGTCCGGCTTCGCTCTCGGCGAAGCTGCAAGACAAAATAACCGCATCGGTGTTGAAGGTGTCCACCGCGTTCAAGCTGAAAGGGCTCGGCAGCGCGGACTTCATCGTCGATGAAGATACAGGTACAACGCTGCTCTTGGAGATCAATCCCCGTCCAGGCGCCACGCTCGACATCTTTGACAAGGAGACCCAGCCGCTCCTCAAGCTCCATGTCGACGCGGTCCTCGACGGCAAACTGCCCTCCCCGCTCGCGCTCGAGGGCGCCATGGCCTCTGCCCTCGTCTATGCGCCGGAACAACTCAGAATCCCTGAGGGTATCAATTGGCCGGACTGGGTCGCGGATAGGCCTCGTCTCCGCGAATCCATCGACAAAAATCGTCCAATATGCACTGTGTTGGCGCGCGCCGAGACAAAGACCCAGGCAAAAGGGCTGGTCGCGGAGCGAAGGAAGCAAATTCTGGCCGGGTTGCGGCCCAAAAATACGGGGGAAGCGAGATGAGCGGGGACCACAAACACACAAAGAATTCCGGATTGCCAAGCGTCAATGGGTTGGTCGAGCCTCTGGTCGAGGCACTCATTCGCGATGCGGCAGCACTCCGCGTCGAGGTGAGCAAAGGCTCGCTCGGCGAATGCCGCATCGATTGCGGGGTGAAGGCGGTCGGCGGCGTCGAAGCCGGACGGCGCATGGCCGAGATTTGCCTCGGCGGCCTCGGCCGCGTCGCCATCGAG
>JANWJA010000016.1 GCA_025449615.1 Methyloceanibacter sp. | reverse complement strand
TACGATCATGGCGAGGCCGTCGGGCGCAAAGGCTCGTGCTGCGCCGGGCAGGACATCAAGGATGCTGCCCGAGTGGCCGAGGCGCTGAACATCCCGCATTACGTGCTGGACTACGAAGAGCGCTTCGCCAACGAGGTGATGGGCGCGTTTGCCGACAGCTATCTCAAGGGCGAGACCCCGGTGCCTTGCGTTGCCTGCAACCAGAAGATCAAGTTCGCCGATATGTTGAAGACCGCAGAGGATCTCGGCGCGGCTGCGCTCGCGACCGGACATTATGTCAGGAGCGGACCGGGGCGAAACGGCTTCGATCTCTACCGCGCCAAGGACGAGGAGCGCGACCAGAGCTATTTCCTGTTCGCCACGACGCGCGAGCAATTGAACTTCTTGCGCTTCCCGCTTGGCGATCTGGCCAAAGAGGAGACGCGAAATATCGCGCGCGAATTCGGGCTGGTGACGGCGGAGAAATCGGATAGCCAGGACATCTGCTTCGTGCCGACTGGCCGCTACACGCAAGTCATCGAGCGGTTGCGCCCGGGTGCGGCGGAGGCCGGCGATATCGTCCATGCCGATGGCCGGGTGCTTGGTCGTCATAACGGCATCATCAATTACACGATCGGCCAGAGGCGTGGGATCGGCATTGCGGCGTCGGAGCCGCTTTACGTGCTGAAGCTCGATGCCGGTCGCCGCGAGGTCGTAGTGGGCCCGCGCGAGGCGTTGCGCGCGAAGGCGATTTTGCTTCGTGAGGTCAACTGGCTCGGCGACGAGAAGCTGGAGTCGATCGGGGCGGACGGAATCGACGTTCTCGCCCGGATTCGCTCGAGCGGCGCGTTGCAGCCGGCGAGACTGAAAGTGGACGGCACCGACGTTTCGGTGGAACTCGCTGAAGGCGAAGATGGTGTCTCGCCGGGACAGGCTTGTGTGTTCTATGATGCCGAGGACAATGGCGAGAGGCTGCTTGGCGGCGGTTGGATCAAGTCGGCTCGTCATGCAGTATTGCGTATGAAAGCGGATATCCGTGTGGGCACATTGCATGCGGCACGAGAATCCGTGGTGGTGGGGTCGCGCTAGTCGCCGATCGTGGCGAGGCGTCGAAACGGCTGGAGGGTGTGTTGAGCACTGGAGCTTCGTTGAGTGATGCCGGTGTGCGCGATGCTTATCGCCGCTGGGCGCCGATTTACGATTTTACGTTTGGCCAAATCGCGGATGCGGGCCGTAGGCACGCGGTCAAGCTCATCAATCGCCGAAAGGGTCGCGTTCTCGAAGTGGGCGTCGGCACCGGGTTGTCGCTGCCGTGCTATGGCAGCCATCTGACCATCACGGGAATCGATCTCTCGCCGGAGATGCTCGAGAAGGCGAGGGGTCGGGCCAAGAAGCTCGACAATATCACCGACTTGCATGAGATGGATGCGAGCGCGCTCGCATTTCCCGACGAGAGCTTCGAAACCGTCGTTGCCATGTATGTGATGACGGTGGTGCCGGACCCGGAGAAGGTAATGCGCGAACTCGAGCGGGTCTGTGCCGCGGGCGGCGAGGTGATCCTGGTCAATCATTTCAGCCAGGAGGAGGGTTTACGGGGTCTCATCGAGCGGAAGCTGGCACCGTTCGCCAATCTTATCGGCTGGCATTCGGTGTTCTCGCTCGACAATGTGATGATCTGCGAGGATCTCGATCTGGCCGAGCGCCGGGCGCTGATGCCGTTCGGCCTGTTCACCATGCTCCGCTTCGTCAAAAGGCCTGGCTATGGCATGGTGCCCATGGCGATTCGCGAGGTCGGCGTGAAGCCGAAGGCGGCGCGGATCAAGCACAGGTTGCCGGAGCCGGTTCGGGTCAAAGTTAAGTGGCAGTTCGGCCGCACCCTGGTCGTGGCAAGGCGTTTCCTTGACACCGATTATTGGCGCTCCCTATATCGACGCCTTGCAAACCAATTGGCGGAGTAACTCCGTCTTTGAAGGCAATGGCGGAGTAGCTCAGCTGGTTAGAGCAGCGGAATCATAATCCGCGTGTCGGGGGTTCGAGTCCCTCCTCCGCTACCATTGTTGATTTGCTGTTGTCTTGCTCCCCCAAGGGAACGGAGATCGTGCAGCGCATGGTTGCCGGTCCCCAATCGAAGTCGATATCGCCGCCAAGGTGCTGGATGCTAAGCCGGGTAACTTGCATACCATAGCCCTCGGAGGAAGGCGCCTTGACCTTAGGGCCGCCAGTCTCCACCCACTCAAGCCGTAACCAACCCCGTTCTTCTCGCCACGCAACCGAGAGCTTGCCATGAGGCACGGATAACGCGCCGTGCTTGCCCGCGTTTGTTGCAAGTTCGTGGAGAGCCAGCGCGATGGTCTGGGCATGCGCCGCGTCTAACAGCAACTCCGGTCCTGTCGTCTCGACGGCGCGATCTTGTCCGTCGCAACAGTGGTGGAGCTCTTCACCAACGAGCCGGCGTAGGCAAGCGCCCTCCCAGCGCGACTCGGACAACAACATGTGCGCGCGCGATAGCGCATTGATACGACCTTGCACCGCCGAGATGTAAGCCTCCTTGGTGGGAGCATTCGTCAGGCGCAGCATCGATTGGACGACGGCCAACAGATTGCGTGCTCTGTGCTCGACTTCCCGCGTCAGATTAAGCTGCCGCTGCTGGGCCTGTTTGCGATCGGTGATATCCATGCAGACGCCGCTAATGCGCGCGATGCGGCCCTCGGAATCGAAAGTTGCTCCGGCTCTAGCGAGGCACCAACGCAACTCGCCATTCTGCGTGCGCACACGAAACTCGGTCTCACAGGTCGGAGAACTTGGCGAGAGGTCTTCCAAGGCCTGGCTGAAGCGAAGCCGATCGTCTGGTTCGAGGAGCTCGATAAAATTCTCTGCCGTTGCCGCAAAAGTTCCCGCGTCGACTCCGAAAATCCGGAACTGGCCTTCGTCACACGTGTAGCTATTGGTCGTCAGATCCCAATCCCATGATCCCATCTCGCTCGCCACAAGGGCAAGATCGCGCCGGCGTTCGCTTTCCTTGAGTCGATAGGCATAAGACTCTAACTCGGCGGTTCTCTCGATCACCCGGCGCTCGAGTTCGACATTGAGGCGTTCGAATTGCCGCGTCTTGCGGAACAGTTCGGCGAAGAGCTTGATCTTCAGCCGCAGGATGTCTGGGACAACAGGCGCTGAGACATAGTCGATCGTATCGAGCTCCGATCCTACCAGCGAACCGATGTCCCCACGGGGAAGGGGTGAAATGAAAATGATGGCTGTCCCGGCCAGCCCGGCATGCTGTCTTATTTTGGCGGCGAGCGTCGGACCATCGGATTGCGGCGTATCGACATCAAGCAAGACAACCGCGATTTCCTTGTTCTTCAGGAGGTCGAGTCCCTCGTCGACCGTGCGTACCGTGATCAAACTATCGCCTAGATCCTCAAGGGCGTTCTGGTACGCCAACCGCTTCGCGGGCTGGTCGTTGATGAAAAGGATATTGAGCTTCTCCACCTCGCTCATTGCGGGGGCGCCCTTGTCGCTGTTGCTTAGTTGGTTATGGCAGGCATGATCTACGTCGTCAGGCCTCCTCGCACCATATTGAAAATCGAAGCCTCCAACGCGTGCAGCGGTCATGCTCCTGTCCACGGCAGGCGGATCCATCCGATGCCCATGGCGAGACCCGCGCACCCGGCGAGAATTAGAGAAGCGACGAGAACCCACAACATTGCTCGCGGGCCAGTGCCTTGACGGGCTTCGGTTGGCGTAACACTCGGGAACATGTCCGTTCTCCTTTTCTGTTGGCACCTCGCAACATCGTCATCTGGAGAGTGAACGCCGCCAGAAACGGAAGGTTTCACAAGGGCTTCGGTGATCGGAATCCGCAACATTAGGCATCGACATTTTCGAACTCGGTGACAAGGTTCAGCATGTCTCCCAAGCGATTGCGCGCGCGATTAACCCGGCTCTTGATGGTACCCACGGCGCACCCGCTGATCTCGGCCGCTTCCTCGTAAGAGAAACCGGCCGCGCCGATCAGGACCAGAGCCTCGCGTTGATCGTCGGGGAGAGAGGACAGGGCTTTCAAGAAATCCTGCATGTCCATATGGCCGTGCTGTTCTGGCGGGGCTACGAGGCGGTCGGCGTATTTGCCATCCGCATCCTCGACCTCCCGTTTCCGCTTGCGGCGTTCGGAGAAGTAGGTGTTGCGCAGGATCGTGAATAGCCAGGCCTTCAGGTTGGTGCCTTCCTGGAAGGAGTCGAAATGGCTCCAGGCCTTAAACAGCGTCTCCTGGACCAGGTCGTCGGCACGTTCCCTGTCGCCGCAAAGAGATATGGCGAAGGCGCGCAAGCTCGCCATCTCTTTAATGAGAGAGTCGCGAAAGTTCGCCGATACCTTGGGCGGCACTATTTGTCTCCGCTTTGCTCGAGGTCTTTGAGCAATTGCAGGAAGCGGGCTGGCACGGGCTCTTGCGCGACGTCATCAAACATGGCGCGAAGCTGACGACCGATATGGTCCTGCAAGGCTGGTGAAAGCCCTTGTTGGCCCCTGGGACGCTTTCCCTGGCTGGATTCCTCCGATTGCGTCCTGGTTTTTGCCTTTGATTTCGGACGCTTCAGGTCGTTTTTCTCGTTCACAGAATTCCTCTTTCGCGCCGTCTTGCGATGACTCTGATAGACAGCGAGTGTATAAACACATGAAGAAACAAAAGGTTCCCGGCATGGGAACAAAACCGCCGCGAGGACGTTAGTCGCAAGCAGTCTGCGTGGTTTTTAGCAGCGATTTCAGGGAGATCACCTAATATATGAGCATATCTAAAAAGATCGCGCCCCTTCTGCCTTACTTGCGTCGTTTCGCGCGCGCCGTGGCCGGCACCCAAGTTGCCGGGGATTCATACGTTGCGGCGGCGCTGGAGGTCTTGATCGAAGAGCCTTCGCAGTTCTCCACCGACCTCGACCCCAAAGTCGCCCTATATAAAACCTTCGCCGCGCTGTTCAACTCGATGGAGATCAATCTTCAGCCGGAGACGCGCGACGCCAATTCGACTGTTGCCGACCGGCGGCTTGAAGCAATTACGCCGCTTCCCAGGCAGGCATTTTTGCTTCGGACCGTCGAGGGCTTTAGCCTTAGCGAGACGGCATCAATTCTCAACCTGGACGAAGACACGGTGAGCGAGCTTGTTGAATCTGCAGGTCTTGAAATTTCCAAGCAGATGGCGACACGCGTTCTCATTATCGAAGACGAACCGATGATCGCACTGGACCTGGAGGGCATCGTCGAAGGACTCGGTCACGACGTCATCGCCGTCGCACGCACTCACGCCGATGCCGTGAGGGCTTCGCAGCGCGAGACGCCAGGTTTGGTGCTTGCCGATATCCAACTCGCCGATGGCAGCTCTGGGCTTGATGCCGTGAATCAGATGCTGCAGGCGTTTTCCGTTCCGGTGATCTTCATCACCGCCTATCCAGATCGGCTGTTGACCGGCGCGCGGCCCGAGCCTGCCTTCCTCATCACCAAACCATACCAGCCTGAAACGGTGAAGGCGATTATCAGCCAAGCGCTGTTCTTTGATCGGCGCGCTCAGCCGCGCACCAAGCTGAGCGCCTAACGAAAACTCCGGCGTTCAGCGACACTATCTAAGTGAGGTTCTATTGAAGGGGCGGCGTTGCGGGATTGGTCTCCGATAACGCCGCCCCGAAATGCGTCGTCACATATTGTTCAGCCAACCATCGACCTGCTTTTCGGCCTCGTCTCTGGCAACCCCATAACGCTCCTGGATTTTGCCGACGAGTTGCACGCGGCGGCCTTCGACCTGCTTCAAGTCATCGTCAGTGAGCTTGCCCCACTGCTGCTGAACCTTGCCGCTGAACTGTTTCCAGTTACCTTCGATACGATCCCAATTCATTTGCTCAACTCCTGTTGCTGAGGGGCGCCCAAGACAATGGGGCCGTGAGTTTCCACACGATATTAAACCTCTGACGACCGGTCCGGGTTCCGTCGTGGATCAACCGTCCTTTCGCGTTACGACTGAATTGCGAGGGCCGCCAGCCACATGATCGGCCACAAATGCGCCGCGCCGCCCCAGTGGTTTCGGCGCTCCGGTCGTTGTGTCTTTAGCCGTCTGCAGCTCGAGCTCAGCGTTAATTTCAGCGCCCACCAGCACGATGTAAAAGGAGAGATAGAGCCAAAATAGGAGAACGATCACGGCGCCCAAAGATCCGTAAGTCTTGTCGTAATGGCCGAAGTGGGAGACGTAGAATGAGAAGGCGAAAGACGCTGCCAACCAAACGACGGTTGCAAATAGCGAGCCGACGCTGACCCAGCGCCACTTTGCATTTTGACGACAAGGACCGAAGCGATAAAGAAATGCGAGCAGTACAAGAATAAGCACCGCAAGCAGTGGCCAGCGAACGATGCCGACTACCGATTCATAAGCGCTCGAAACTCCGGCAAACGCAAAAAAGATTGGAGCATTTATGATGGCAAGGAGCACCACCAGCCCACCGAAGATGCCGGCGAGGGTAAAGGCAAATGCGTTGGCGTAGTACTCGATGAGGCTGCGCCGCTCGACTTCGGCATAGGCCATGTTCAGGGCCGTCAGCATCGCCTGTGCGCCGGAATTTGCGGACCAAAATGCAATTATAAGACTAAGCAGCAGACTCCATCCCAGCGTCTGGCCCGGTGCTTCCGCAAGGCGGGCAATTTGCGTGATGAAGACGTCGTAAGCTTCCGGCGGGAGAACGAGCGCGAGGCCCTCGAAGTTCTTCTCGATATGCGCGGGACTCGCCGTCAGCGCATAAAGCGAGATGAGAGCTGACAGCGCCGGAAAGACAGCAAACAGTGCAAAAAAGGCGCATCCCGCCGCCACGACCGAAAAATTGTCGCGCGAGTTCTTAAAGATCACACGCTCGCAGACTTGCCGCCACCCTCGGGCCGGTATCAGGAAAGGGTCGGTCGCGTCACGACCGTATGGGTCTGAACGAGCACTCTCAACGGGGAGATCGTTCCGGGGCAAGGACTACCTTCGGCTCGCGAGCAGTCCGGCGACAAAGGCTATGCCGAGCAGGGGCAGCGGACCCATTTGTTGCATCACCGCCCCGACGCTTTGGTCGACATAGCCAAGGCCCTGGGTCACATATTCTACCTCTCGTCTTTGCGCGACGACGGCGCTCCGTCTCGGAGGCGAATTCATCAGGGGTACCATCGCCGATACCAAGATCGACAACAGCAGCAATATAAGAGCCATGATGCCTGCCGCCTCCAGCTCGCTGAAGCCAAAGCTGAACACCAGCCCTTGATATGCGGCGATCAAACCGAACACTAATGCTGCGATGAAGACGATGGCGGCAACCGAGAGGATGGCTGCCTGACGGAACAGGCGCTCGGCGGAAATCTTCAGGCGAGCACCAAGCTGTGCGGTGGAGAGTAGACCGAGCAATCCCCGGAGCATTGAGGCCTCGCTTATCGACGTGAGAAGACACCAAAGACGAAGCCGACGCCGGCGGCAATAGCTACCGCGGACAATGGATTTTGGCGGATGGACTCCTCGGCTTCGCGAGCCGTCTCGAAGGCACGGCCCTGCGCGTAGCCGAACTGCTTGTTCGCGAAGCGGCCAAGAGTGGACGTTAGGTTCTGAATATCTGCCCGAATGGCATCCAGCTCGGCGGTAACGTCTTGAACGTCGGCACCGCCGTGGGTTCTTTTTGCGGTGGTCGAACGGACATCGCTATCGTTGGGAGACATGGTTTAATTCCTTGGGGTTGGCGGAGACATGCGTGTCGAGAGATGAACGTGCTCCTGAAGTTTTAGTTCCGTTTCCCATGGCTAGGCGCGCTGTGCCGATGGCTTGCGTGCGCGGGGCCGTGGCGCATCCGGTGTGCGTTTGGCGAGAGCGACCGAGATGGCCTCCGGAACGACATCCCTTTCAATAGGCGGAGCGCCCTCTGCGTCGGCTTTCGCAGGAGAAGCAATGGCAGCGTCGATGATGATCTCAGTTGCTTGGTGCAGTGACGTTGCGTAGGCATCTGCCTCCGTGTTTGCTTGCAGGCCTTTCAACGCCGCGGTTGGGTTTTCACCCCAGTAACCAACCACGATCTTGGCGTTAGGTAGAATGCGCCGTAGCCGCCGAATTAGGTAGCGGACATGGGCGGTGGTCACGCCAAGACCCATATAAGAGAGACAGACCAGTTTAACCTTGCTTTCCAGGGAGGTGAGGCCTCCTTCGGAAATACCTTCGTGGTCGAGCGCTCGCGCCCTGAGGCCGTGTTTTTGGAGTAGGCCCGCGAGCACCGTCGATGCCGTATCGTCGAGCGAATTCCTGGCGCCTATACAAAGGATCGCATCTTCGTCCCGCCACCCGGGTGCCAGTTCTGCCGGATCTATCGCCGCCAGCGCATCGTCCTTTTCCTCATCCATCGCTGTGAGAGAGGCCAAGCCCGTTTGCGCGATGTCATGATCCTTTGTCTTTTCCGGAGCGACCTTTCCGAACCAGCGCCGCGGCTCGAACTCGGAGAGATTCTCCATCAGCTCTTTCACCGCCATCCGGATACGCTCTATGCTCTCGGCGTCCAGGATGCCCCGCTCCAGATCTCGTTCTGCGAGTTGGAGGCTCTTCATCGCAACGTCGTCCAGATAGGCTGATAATGGCTCGTCCTTGAGCGCGAGCTCCGCCTCGTAGGTGATTTCAGCAGAGTCCCCGGACAAGGCCCGTTGGTAGAAGGCCTGCTCCTGGGTCAGCGCCGGCTCATCTCCCAGCAGAAGCTGAAAGAAATTTAGTCCCTCGATGTGCCGGCCAAGCACCACAAGACAAACCGTAAGCGGCATCGCAAGCAGGAGGCCAAGCGGTCCCCATAGCCAGGTCCAGAACACCGCGGAGATAACGACCGCGATCGGTGAGAGTCCGGTGCCATGTCCATAGACGAGGGGCTCGATGACCTGACCCATCGTCAGCTCCGAGACGAAATAGAGGGCGCCAGTGAGCAGGAAGGTCGACCAAGTCGGCTCGATAGCGGCCGCGAGCAGCAGGGGCGGTGCTGCTGCGATGAATGACCCGATATAGGGGACGAACCGCATCAGCATTGCGAGAATGCCCCATACGATCGGACTTGGTACGCCAAGCAGCCATAAGCCTGCCGCGATGAAGGCGCCGTAAGCCGAATTAATGAAGAACTGACTGAGGAAGTATTTGCTCAAACGCTCTGCGGCGTCGTTCATCGCGGAAGTTGCACGCTGCAAATCGGAAGCGGCGAGAAGTCGAATGGCTCTATCCCGCAATTCCTCGCGTTGAAGCAGAATGAAAATCACGAACAGTAAAACGATACCTGCCGTGGCAAGAGGCGACAGGATTGTGCCGGCGATCGTTTGAAACAGCGCGAAGCTTTCTGGGCTCGCGTCGTGGATCTCGACCTGAACAGGCTTCTGAGCATCGCCCGGTTCCGCGCTTGGCGCGGAAGACACACCGACCTTGGGTGCAGGTTTGGAAAGTTCGTGACCCAGATCTTTCACTGCGTCGCTCGCGATCTCTAAGCCGGGCAGAGTCTCCGCCGACGACCGCAGCACGCTGATCTTCTCGACGATCGCAGTTCTGTACATGGGAAAATTCTCGGCGAGCTGCGAGGCTTGCTGCGAGAATAGCCAGCCCAGGCCCAAGATGACGGCGAATGCGAAGCTGACGACGATTGTCACGCCGAGAACTCGCGGCACTTTGAGATGCCGCAGCAACAGCAGCATTGGGGTGAGGACAAAGCTCAATAAAATAGCGAGCGCGAGGGGCAGAAGAACCTCGCGCCCGAAATACAGTCCGGCAATAACGAGAGC
>JANWJA010000015.1 GCA_025449615.1 Methyloceanibacter sp. | reverse complement strand
TTGATGCGCCGCTTCTCCATCAGTCGCACGACCTCGTCGAGCGGAGTGTCCTCGGTGACGGTCAGCGCGCCGAATGTCATGATCTCGTAGACCTTGCGCCCATGGGAGCGGGTGTATTCATCCGCAAGCCGGCCGGGTCCCACCAGGTATTCCAGCCAGCGCGGTCGCCGGCGCTGGGTCCCGGTTTCGGCGCGCCGGAGAAAGTCGCCTTCCGTTACGATGCCGACGAGCTCACCGCCTTTTTCGATCACGGGCAAACCGCTGATGTGCCGCTGCAGCATGATGCGGACGGCCTCCAAGACGGTGCTGTCAGGCGCGACCGATATCACGGGGGAGGTCATGATGTCTCTGACTTTCATGGCGATGCTCCATTCTCTCTGCGGTCACCGTAGGCCGTGTTTGTCCTTCTTTTTTGATCCATATCAATCACGACACGACATCCGCAGGGTCCGCCGTGCGCTCGGCATGCAAGACATTCGACGCAATCCGCCTCTTCAGCGTCGTAAGCGAGTTTGATCGAGATCAAAGAAGACGTTCGCTCCTTGCGTCAGTGTTTCAACACAAGGAGTTGCCCATGAACAATTCTCGCCCCTTAAAATCCATCCGCCTCCAGCTTGCCCGCTCCAAGCAGCATCCCTCGGGATCATCCAATCACGGCTATCAGTTCGTTGCTCCGTTGGACGCCGAGGGACATATCGATCCCGAGGCTTGGAAGGCCCATCGCGACCAATGTCGCGTTCGCCGATTTTGGCAAGGTGAGGAGGACCAAACCGGACGCTTGGTCCATAAGCCGGGCGGTGCCGAGCATGCCCGGTGGATGTTCGACTACGATCCCCAGCGCGATGATGACGACGAGTCGGGCTATCGCTTCGGCGCCCATAAGTTTGCACCCGGCGAATATGTCTCTATCGCCGATGAACGCGGCGAACTGCACACGTTCCGGGTGACCTCGGTCCAACCGGCATAGCGGCGCGCATGCGCCGCATACCGTCAGGGGTCGTGCGGCGGCCGGCGCCCGCATTCGTTCTCAGGGCAGGCAATCCTGAAAAGCAGAGAACCGTGGGGAACACCGACTGCGCGACGATGTCCCAGAGCGCGGAAAATCTGCCTTGTCGAAGCCACTTCAGTGAGACATGAGGCAACAGATGGGGCTGCTCGCGAGAAGCTCTCGCGTCATGCCGCCGAAGATCAGCTCGCCGAGTCGGCTATGTCCATAGCCGCCCGTGACCAGAAGGTCCGCGTCCTCCTCTTCGGCGACTCGCAGCAACTGTTCGGCGCCGGATCCCTTTTGCTCCAACAATACTTTGGAGCCCGCCTTGATGCGATGTTGGGCCAGGTAGCCGGCAATGTCCTCAAGTCGCCCCAACGCCGCGCCTTGCTCGCCCGGCCCGCACGCTTCGACGATGATGACCTGGGATGCCTGTTGCAGAAACGGTATCGCGTCACGTACGGCACGACGGGACTCGCGAGTGTCTTTCCAACCGATGACGACACGCTCTCCGCGCAGCGTACCTACGCCGTTCGGCACCACCAGCGCCGGACGTCCCAGTCTCAGAACCGCCTCGCCGGTATCGAGAGTTCTATACGCGCCGTCCCGTCGCCCTTTGTTTCCGATCACCACAAGATCCGCATATCGCGCCTCACGGACTAGCGCGTCGCCCGGATGGTCGAGCGCGGAACGCCATCCCAGCCGATCGTTGCGTACCATGCCGCGGAACCATGTGTCGGCAGCCGCGAGCTTCGACTTCATCAACTCGACGTCTATCCCTGTCATTTCGTCCAGCACTCTGCCATCAATCACAAGCGGTGGCAGAATGGCGAGCGCGGACATTCCGGTCAGGGCCGCGTTGAATCTATGGGCCAGGCTGGCGGCGAGCTGAACGCGCCTCTCCGGTGCACGGTCGGCTTCCACGTAGACCATGATGGATGCGTAGGACACACATTCCTCCTGCAGCTCGCCGCGGGCAAATGGGTAACCAGGAATGGGCATTGCGTATTGATGTACATCAACTCGGCGGAGGCCAACTCCCCGTCTCTGGTATGTACGCATTGGGCTTGGTCGTTGTTCTCGCCCTGTCGGTCTGGGATGAATATTCATGGAGTTCGAGGTGTTGTTGCCCCGTGTGGCGCTCGCGCTCGGCATCGGGCTGTTGATCGTTTAATAATAGACTTGCGAACGGCAGATCCTGTCATATCCATGTCGCATGACTTAACCTGACCGGCAGAATGTCGAATGACCCGTCTTCGCCTGCACCCGGAGAGTCACCTTGTTAGCCGCATCGGCTGGTTGAGAGCTGCCGTGCTGGGTGCCAACGATGGCATCATCTCGACCGCAAGCTTGATCGTTGGCGTAGCCGCAGCAGCCGCAAAACAGGACGATGTCTTGATCGCGGGCGTTGCGGGATTGGCCGCAGGTGCAATGTCGATGGCAGCCGGCGAGTATGTGTCGGTCAGTTCGCAATCCGATACTGAACAGACCGATCTCGCGCGCGAACGCAAAGAGTTGAGCGAGCATGCTGAGCTTGAGCTTGATGAGCTCGCCTCAATCTACGTCGAGCGTGGTGTCGATCCAGCCCTCGCGCGGCGGGTTGCCCAGCAGCTGATGGCGAAAGATGCCTTGACCGCCCACGCGCGCGATGAGCTTGGAATTTCGGCGATCACTACCGCGCGTCCTGTACAAGCCGCACTGACATCGGCGGCCATGTTTTCTACAGGTGCAGCCTTGCCTCTGCTCATGGTTGTCGTATCGCCCGCCGGAGCGCTTGTGCCTATCGTGTCCGCTGCCTCTTTGGGCTTTCTCGCTCTTCTCGGAGCGATCGGGGCTGTAGCGGGTGGTGCAAATGTTCTGCGCGCCACAGTCCGAGTCACGTTCTGGGGCGCGTTTGCAATGGCTCTCACCGCCGGCATTGGCAGACTTTTCGGCACGGTGCTCTGAACCATCCGGTTGCCGGCTGCAAATTCTCACGTACGCAGGAGCCAAACTTAAGAGATCAGCCCGTAGAGCATAATGAAGCACGACAACAGTGCGGCCCGCCGAATCGTTTATTTGCTCCTCGCCTGATCCCGATGGAATTGCTCGAGCCACTTCCGGTATTCTTCGGCATCGCCGTAGTCCGCGAACGTGCTATAGCCAGGATGAGCCCCAATTGCGCGCCGAGCGTGCTTGATTGGACACCAATACTGCTCGGTGCGCCCGGCGATCTCACGAACGTAGGCGATCAGTCCGTTGGCGTAAGAGCAGTAGGCGCAGTTGAGCCTTTCGATCGCGTTCAGATAGGCAAGGTGATGGCGGTCGAATATCAGATAATCACCGCGATTCACCTTCGGGATTCCATATACCGGAAAACAGACACGCTGGTAAATCGAGACGAAGAGATCGAGCAGCACGAGCGGAACGATTACGGCATAGATCACCGGCGCAGTCAGGACCACCAGCGGGCGTGCATTCAGCAGATAGGTGGAGAGGTGTGTTCTCAGCTCGCGATGGCGGCGCAAGATTTCCTCTTCGAAGAAGACCCTGCCTCGTTCCAGCCCTACGCTAAGCTCGGCTCTGCGTTGCGCCAGTTCCGCTTCGAGCTCGGCCTCCAGAATCTGGATTTTTGCCGCCAATGCCACGATTTTGGGATTCATCGGAACCTCCCGGTTGCCGGGAGCTTGAAGCATTCCACCCGTGGTGTCGCGCTTTTTGTCGAGTTACTGCGATTAAGCAGCGTCGCCTTCGTCGGACAGTTTCATCAGAGAAACAGTCGCTTCTCGATCTCGTGGACTGGAAGCTTCAACGAGATCCTTCGCAAGTTCGTCCGGTTAGCCGTATATGTTATGAGCAAGTTACTAGAATCGAAGACCCAGAGATTCTGAAGCCAGTCGCCCACATTCCGCCTAATCATCATCGAATGCATAGACATTGCAGAGCTTGAGCGCCCGAATGATCTCGTTGGTGATAGGCTTGCGACCATTTAGAATCCTGTTCAGCATTGTGCGATCAATGTGTTCCCTTCTCGCCCACGAGCTCTGGCCTCCCGCTTGCTTGACCTCTGCGCGAAGCCGGCGCATGAGGCCTTCACTCTCGAGAATACGCGGGTTGCTGCTCGGCAGAACTCCCATTGGACATTTTTCCAATTCGCACGCCACGAAGGTTCAACGCCATATCAAACGGCCGCCGCAGACGACGACGCATCTTCCGTTTTGCTTAAGCGGGTCTTTCTGCGACGCGGCGGGGAGAGTGGGCGGATAGCTTGCTTTGCTTCCAGCGCACGCCGTCGCCTCGCTTGGCGCCGCCTCGAAATACATCATAGGAGCCGCGTACGACATCGTTTGCAACAACTCTCAATGCGCGAACAGGCAACAGATTGGACTCTCCTGCAGGAGATCCCGCGTCACGCCGCCAAACGCCCATTCCCCTAACCGCGAGTGTCCGTAGGCGCCCGCGACCATCAAGTTGATGTTTTCGTCCTCGATCAGCCGAAGCAGCGAATTCGCCGCCGTAACATCGGCAGGTCGCAACCGCTCTGCGATGGTCTTGATGCCATGTCGCGTGAGATAGTTGCCGACATCCTCGATGGCGCGCGCGTTCGGTTCGCTTCCGCTGTCGAGAATCTCGACGATCATCACGGTCTCGGCCTGCTGCAGGAACGGCAATGCGTCCAGGACGGCGCGGCGCGCTTCGCGCGCGTCCTTCCAGGCGATGGCCACGTGCTTAGGCCAAAATGATGCAACCCCCTTCGGCACCACCAAGACCGGCCGGCCGGCTTTCAAGACAAAGCTGCCGGGGTCCAGTGCCCGAAAGGGATCCTGATTCTCTTGCTGGTTACCGATGATGACGAGATCGGCGGCGCGAGCTTCACGCGCCAGCAAGTCTGTTGGAAAATCTAAGCCTGACCGCCATTCCGCCTCGCCGTTGAGTGCACGGACTGCGGTTTTGAACTGCTCCCCTTTCCGATCGAGGAGAGTCTGCATGTCGTCAAAGTGAAAATCTGGCGGCGTCCGCTCATTGCGGGCGTCTTCGGCAAGGAACACCGACATGGGCGCCCATCCGGCGACGCCGATCAAATGGGCGTGAAATCGTTCGGCGAGACCGGCGGCTATGTCGACGCGGCACCCCAGCTCGGCGTCGACATCGACGTGCACCATCAGGGACGAGTAGGACATCGCTCATCTCTCCAATGACGGGATCGAAGGCTACGTGCTGCCACGCTCTGAATCATGATATGGCTTCGCTTTCGCGCTGTATTTGCAAGCTGGAGTAGAACGTGCTTGCTCAGATCGTTCCGTCAGCCATCGTCACGATCCGGATTCCGCGGGACGAATGATGAGATTGTCGTTGACCGCCCGCACACCGGGCGTGACCTCGGCGGCAACTCGAACGGCTTTCTTCTCAGAGACCGAATCGACTATGCCCCATAGCTCGACCGCGCCGTCCTGTACGATCACGTTGATCAGGGAGGGCCTGGTCCAGGGCTCGGTTTTGAGTTGCGAGATCACGTCCGCGCGAATTTTCGTATCGTCAGCCGGAGTAGCGGCTTGCACCTGCTTGCCCTGACATGCCAAGGCTTGCAGCAGATTGGCCCGGCTGACGATGCCGACGACCTTGCCGTCATCCACGATGGGCACTCGCTTGATGGCATTTCTCTCCAGCAGATTCGCGATGGTCGAAAGCGGAGTGTCGGACGTCGCGGTCACCACGTTTCGAGTCATCACATCGGTGACCCGGCGCGAATGCTCTCTTACGAACTCGCTCGCCAGCGTCTCCCGTCCGGTGAAGATGGCAAGCCACCACGGCCGCCTGCGGCCGGTGCCGGCCTCGACCCGGCGCATGAGGTCGCCCTCGCTGACCATCCCCAAGAGCTTGCCGTCCGATCCGACCACCGGAACCCCGCTGATGCGGGAATCCAACAGAATGCGGGCAACGTCCTGAACGCAGGCGTCAGGCCCTACCGTAATGACATTCGTCACCATCACATCGGCAGCTTTCATGGTACCGGCTCCATCTTGGGATCGGCACGAACTCTATTGCGCCGACCGGCTGAATCCTTGATCTGCATCAAGACCGTTAAACATCTTCCGTGGCTGGTTCATCGGGCGGAGACCGCGAACCGGGAGATGGACATGCGAGGATCGTACGTTGGGTTTGCAGCGCTGATCGCCTTGCCGTTCGCGGCAGGATATGGCGATGCGCAGGAGATCGGCCAGCCGGGCCGAGGCCTCGCGCTGGCGCAGCGGCTCTGTTCACAATGTCATGCGGTGCGGAAGGAACAGGCGCAGTCTCCCAACGAGAACGCACCCCGCTTCCAGGTCATCGCTTCCGTCCCGGGGATGACATCGATAGCGCTGTCGGCTGCGCTCAATACCTCACATCGCACCATGCCGAATATCATGCTCCAGGCCGACGAGCAGGCCGACGTCATCGCCTACATTCTCACTCTCAAGTGAATGGTTTCGCCCCCTTGTCCAAGGGGGCGAGCCGGACCCGGTCGACTTATCGGCCGCTACTCCATGACATGCAGCAGCA
>JANWJA010000014.1 GCA_025449615.1 Methyloceanibacter sp. | reverse complement strand
CGCACCGGCTCGCCGTGCATCTGCTGGGTGATGGCCCGGCGCCGCTGATTAGAGAGATGATCGATGGAAGCCGCGACCGCGACGAGAGCATCACGCACTTCGCCTTGTGGGATCGGCGGCTTGAAGCCTTCCGGAAATTCTTCTGCAATGAACTTGGTCGAGAAATTCCCTTTCCGCCAGCGCTCGTTCCGCATCAGCACGGCGAGGAACGGAATATTGTGGCGAAAGCCGTCAATGGCAAAAGCGTCGAGGGCGGCACCCATCGCGTCGATCGCATCGATGCGCTTCGGCGCGTGCGTGACAAGCTTCGCGATCATCGGGTCGTAATAGACCGAGATCTCTCCGCCTTCGACCACGCCGGTGTCGAGCCTGACGGTGATATCGTCGACCGTGCCTTGCGCAGGCGGCCGGAACCGCACCAGCCGCCCGGTGGATGGCATGAAGTTCCGCGTCGGGTCCTCGGCATAGACCCGCGCCTCGATCGCTGAGCCGTTGAGCTTCACGTCCTTCTGCTTGATGTGAAGCTTCTCGCCGGCCGCGACCCTGAGCATCTCCTCGACAAGATCGAGCCCAGTCACAAGCTCCGTTACCGGATGCTCCACCTGGAGCCGCGTGTTCATCTCGAGGAAAAAGAAATTTTTCTTCTTGTCGACGATGAACTCGACCGTCCCCGCGCTATCGTAGCCCACCGCCTTGGATAGCGCGACGGCCTGCTCGCCCATCGCCGCGCGGGTCTTGGCATCGAGGAACGGGCTCGGCGCCTCTTCCAAAACTTTTTGATTGCGCCGCTGGATCGAGCATTCGCGCTCGCCGAGATAGATGACATTGCCGTGCTTGTCGCCGAGCACCTGGATCTCGATATGGCGCGGCTCCTCGACATATGTCTCGACGAATATGCGGTCATCGCCGAAGCTCGACTTGGCTTAGGACTGCGACGAGGCGAAGCCTTCCGCCACCTCCTTCGCCGACCAGGCGATGCGCATGCCCTTGCCGCCGCCGCCGGCCGATGCCTTGATCATGACCGGAAAGCCGATCTCCTCGGCGATCTTGGTCGCCTCCTTGGCGTCCTGGATCACGCCGAGATGGCCCGGAACCGTCGAGACCTTGGCCTTCGACGCCAGCTTCTTCGACTGGATCTTGTCGCCCATCGCCTCGATAGCCTTGGGGTTCGGTCCGACGAAGACGATCCCGGCCTGCTCCAAGGCTTTGGCGAAATTCGTGTTCTCCGACAGGAAGCCATAGCCGGGATGGATGGCCTCGGCCCCCGTCTCCTTGGCTGCCGCCACGATCTTGTCGATCACGAGATAAGACTGAGCCGCCGGCGCCGGGCCGATATGAACGGCCTCGTCGGCCATGTCGACGTGGAGCGCATCACGGTCGGCATCGGAATAGACGGCGACCGTCTTGATCCCGAGCCGCTGCGCAGTTTTCATGATGCGGCAGGCGATTTCGCCCCGATTGGCAATCAGAAGTTTCGAAAACATGGGTCCCCGCTTCCAGCTAGCTTGGGCTTTCTAGAGGCTTGGGGGAAGCGAGTAAACTGGCTGTCTACTCGGCGGGATGGGGCGCGAGAGGGCGCCTGCGGGGCCGGCGCTTGGGCTCTTCCGGCTCGTTTGGCCGGGCCGGGCCATCGGGCGAGGCGGTTTCTTCGGCCGCTCGTTGCTTCTGATAATCCTTGGCAAGGTAGGTGTAGACCGCCGGCGTCACGAACAGCGTGAATATGGTGCCGATCAGCATACCGGAGGCAATGACGAGCCCGATATCGAACCGGCTGGCGGCCCCCGCCCCCTTCGCGATTAGGAGCGGCACCATCGCAACGACCATGGCGGC
Organism: Methyloceanibacter sp.; assembly: GCA_025449615.1. The sequence continues at coordinate 3,613 of JANWJA010000014.1, read as the reverse complement.
CGTCGTCATCAGGATCGGCCGCAAGCGAATTGCGGCGGCCTGCTCGATCGCGACGCGGCGGGAGAGACCTTGATCGATCTGCAGCTTGTTGGCGAAATCGACCATCAGAATGCCATGCTTGGAAATCAGTCCGATCAGAGTCACGAGCCCGATCTGCGTATAGATATTGATGGAGGCGAGTCCCGCATTCAGAGGGATCAGCGCCCCGAACATCGATGCCGGCAATGCCACAAGAATAATGAAGGGATCGCGGAAACTCTCATATTGGGCCGCGAGCACCAGGAAGATCACGATGAGCGCGAACACGAAGGTGTAGACCAGCGTGTTGCCTTCTTGGACGAATTGCCGGCTCTCGCCCTGGAAATCGTAAGAGAAGCCCTGCGGGAAGCTCTCGGCCTTGGTCTTGAGAAAATCGATCGCCTCACCCACGGTCCGTCCCGGGAACGGCACCGCCGAGAGCGTCGCCGAGTTCAGCTGCTGGAAATTGGTGAGCGCGTTCGGCTGCACCGTCTTGGTGATCGACGCCACGTTCGAGAGCGGCACCAGCGCGCCGGATGCGGTGCGGATTTGGTAACGCGTCAGCCAAGTCTCATCCAAGCGGTAGTCGCGGGGCACCTGCGGAATGACCTGGTAACTACGCCCGTACAGATCGAATAGATTGACATAATTGCCGCCGAGCAGCGTCGCCAGCGATCCGCCGACATCCGCCATGGAGATGCCGAGCCGGTTGGCCTTATCGGCATCGATATGCACCTCGATCTGCGGCGTCTCGAACCGGAGATCGGAATCGGTGAAGATGAAAAGCCCGCTCGCCTTGGCGGCTTTCTCCACATCCGCAAGCACGTCGGCGAGCTCGCGGAAGTCCCGCGTCGTGGTGATGACGAACTGCACCGGCGGGCCGCCGGTGGAGCCCGGCAGCGCGGGTGGCGAGAACGTGAAGGCTTGCGCCGTCGCCAGCGCACTGATGCGCGGCGACAGATCTTGCAGCACCGCGGCTTGATTGCGGCTCCGCTCGCCCCAAGGCTTCAGCAAAATGCCGGAAAAGGCCTGGTGCACATCGCCCATGCCGTTGATGGTGAAGACGTGCTCTTTCTCCGGAACTGTGCTGAACGCGCCATAGAGCTTGTCGGTAGCATCCTCGAGATAATCGAGATTGGCGTATTGCGGCGTCTTCACCAGGGTGAAGAGGATGCCTTGGTCCTCTTCCGGCGCCAACTGGCGGCTCGCCGTCATATACATGAGGCCGGTACCGGCGATCAGGCCTGCAAGCACCAATATGGCCACCGGCCGGTAATTCAGGCTGCTGGTCAGCCGCCGCTCATAGCGGCGTTTCAGCCCATCAAATAACCGATCGAGAAACCGCGTGAACCTGCCACCGCCCCCCGCCTTCTCCGACTTTAGCAGCCGCGAGCACATCATTGGCGACAGGGTGATGGCAACAATGCCGGAGACCAGCACCGCTCCCGCGAGCGTGAAGGCAAATTCCTTGAACAGCGCCCCGGTCAGGCCCGATACGAAGCCGATCGGCGCGAACACCGCCGCGAGCGTGATGGTCATGGCGATGATCGGGTAGAGGATCTCGCGCGCGCCTTTCAGCGCGGCATTCATTGGCGTCATGCCATCTTCGATATGGCGGTGGATATTCTCCACCACGACAATGGCGTCGTCGACCACAAGCCCGATGGCGAGCACCAGCGCGAGCAAGGTCATCATGTTAATCGAGTAGCCGAGCGCTAGCAGCAAGCCCAACACGCCGATCAGTGACAACGGAATGGTGATGATCGGAATGATGGTCGAGCGCAGATTGCCAAGGAACAGAAAGATCACCACAATCACGATCAGCGCCGCTTCCCCGAGCGTCTTCAATACTTCCCACAGCGAAGCACGGATGAAATTGGTGGCGTCATAGGCGATCGCCGCATCGAGCCCCGGCGGCAGTTCCTTCTGGATTTCCGGAAAGGCGTTACGCACCTTTGTGATCACCGTCAGCGGGTTTGCCGTAGGCGTGGCGTAAACGCCGATAAACACGGCCTTCAGCCCGTCGAACACGGAAGATGATTCCGAGCTTTGCGGACCGAGCTCGATCTCGGCCACATCGCTCAAGCGCACCAGAGAATCGCCGCGGCTCATCACTACGAGCTTGCCAAACGCCGCCGGGTTATCGATCGACGTCTTAGCCTCGATATTGGTCTGGACGAAGTCGCCCTTCACCTGGCCTGCGGCCGTAGTGAAATTGTTGTTGGCGAGGGCGGCGCGGATATCGAGCGGCGTCACGCCGAGCGAGGCCATGCGGTCCGGGTCGAGCCAGATGCGCATGGCGAAGGTCTGGCCGCCGAGGATTTCGGCATTGGCCACGCCATCGATGGTCTGCAGCCGCGGCTGCACCACGCGATTGAGATAGTCGCTAATCTGCGAACCGCTCATCACCTTCGAATTGAAGGACATATAAAGCAGTGCGTAGCCCTCACCGGTCTGCTTGGTGACGACGGAATCGTTCGCCTCCCGCGGCAGGATGCGCTTCACCTGCGCCACTTTCGACAACACGTCGGTCATGGCCCGGTCGGGATCGGCGTCGAGCTTCAGATTGAGCGTGACGGTGCTGACATTTTGCGTCGAGCTCGCAGTAATTGTGTCGATGCCTTCGGCGCTCGCTACTGCCTGCTGGATTGGAACCGTGATGAAGCCTTGAATCAGATCGGCGTTGGCGCCGGGATAGCCGGTCATCACGGTGATGGTCGTATTGTACAGCTCCGGATATTGCCGGATCGGCAGCTTGAAGCCGGCCTGCGTGCCGACCAAAAGGATGAGCAGGCTCACCACCGTGGCCAGCACCGGCCGCTTGATAAAGAGATCGGTAAAGTGCATCGAACTACTGCCTCGGCCGCTCGGCCTTGGGCTGCAATGGATTACTATTGTCGATCTTGATCGCGGCACCGGGCTGAAGCTTGAGCTGGCCACTCGTCACCACCTCGTCGCCCTCGTTGATGCCTTCGACAATGGCGACAGTCTCTCCTTGCGATTGTCCCAGCCGCACGAAACGGCGCTCGGCGATCAGCTTCTTTTCCGGTTTGCCGCTCGCGGCCACGGCTTCGCCCGAGCCTGAAGGCTCTGAGGGTCCCGGGACTTCCTCTTCTTTAGCCACCCAGATGCTATCGCCGTAAAGTCCGTAAGTGACTGCCGTACGTGGCACCGAGACCAGCGTCTTCGGCTCACCGGCCACCACCGCCACATTGGCGAACATTCCGGGCAGCAATTTCCGCTCGGGATTCGGGATCCGGCCCCGCACCATCAACTGCCGCGTGTCTTGATTGACGCGCGCATCGAACGCCTCGATCTCGCCCTTGAAGACTTCACGGGGAAAGGCCGCGACAGTGAGTTCGATCGCAGCCTTCGGTTTGAGCCGGCCCAATTCGTTCTCCGAGACCGGGAAATCGATCCATATCGGATCCAGCGCCTGGAGCCAAACCAGCGCCTGCCCGATGGACACGTATTGGCCTCTTTCGACACGACGTAGGCCAAGCCGGCCGGCGAATGGCGCGGTGATATTCTTATGCGCGATAGGCGCGAGGTTCTTCTGCACCGCGGCAGCAGCAGCGTCACGCTTGGAGATCGT
>JANWJA010000013.1 GCA_025449615.1 Methyloceanibacter sp. | reverse complement strand
GGGCGGAATTGGGCTAATAGGCCCTGGACCAAGACTGGGCAATCATAAGGAATGGTCATGGCGGAGCCAGAACGGCCACAACTCAGCCCCTACCAAGTCGAGCTCGAGGCCGGCAAGCGCTATGCGTGGTGCCGGTGCGGGCGAAGCCAGAAACAGCCTTTCTGCGACGGCTCGCATACCGGCACGGGTATCGAGCCCCTGATGTTCACCGCGGAACGAACCGAGTTGGCCCTGCTTTGTGGTTGCAAGGATACCGGCGACCCGCCGTTCTGCGACGGCTCGCATATGCTCCTGTAGCGATTCAGCTCAACACCGGCCGCTAAGCCCTTGTGACGCGAGCCTCCACCGGCGTTGTGCCGGGTCTCTCCTTCTTGCTATGAAGTCAGGGCCTGACGCTGGTCTTCGCCTGCGCCGGGCTCAGCGCTGGCCCCGTCGGGGGAGAGAGGCAGGCGTCGTTCCATGGCTTACTTCACGCAGCAGCTCATCAACGGGCTCGCGCTCGGCTCGATCTACGGGCTGATCGCCATCGGCTACACCATGGTCTATGGCATCATCGGCATGATCAACTTCGCCCATGGCGACATCTTCATGGTCGGGTCGTTCATCGCGCTGATCGCGTTCCTGGCGATTTTGGGCTTCGGCATCACCTTCGTGCCCTTGGCGCTGGTGCTCGTGCTCATTCTCGCCATGCTGCTCACGGCGGTGTGGGGCTGGACCATCGAGCGCATCGCCTACCGGCCTTTGCGCGAATCCTTCCGGCTCGCGCCGCTGATTACCGCGATCGGCATGTCCATCATTCTGCAGAACTTCATTCAGGTGGCGCAGGGCGCGCGCGTGAAGCCACTGCCGCCAATCGTCACCGGCGGCTATGAGCTCTTCGTGCAGAACGGCTTCGAGGTCAGCCTCTCCAATATCCAGATACTGATCATAGTGACGACCGTCGTGCTGATGGGCGTGTTCTGGCTGATCATCACCCGGACGTCGCTCGGGCGGTCGCAACGCGCCTGCGAGCAGGACCGGACCATGGCGGCGTTGTCGGGCGTCGATGTCGACAGAACGATCTCACTCACCTTCGTCATGGGCGCGGCACTCGCCGCCGTCGCCGGGCTGCTTTATTTGCTCTATTACGGGGTGATCGATTTCTATATTGGCTTCGTCGCTGGCATCAAGGCGTTCACAGCGGCGGTGCTCGGCGGCATCGGCTCGCTCCCGGGCGCCATGCTCGGCGGCATCATCATCGGGCTGATCGAGACGTTCTGGTCGGCCTATTTCAGCATTCAATATAAAGACGTCGCCGCTTTCTCGATGCTGGCGCTGGTGCTGATCTTCTTCCCGTCCGGGCTGCTCGGGCGGCCCGAGGTCGAGAAGGTTTGATCCTTGGCCAAGACGGGTAAAGCGTTTTCGACCGAGCGCTTCAAGACCGCGCTCGCCGAAGCCATCATTGCCGCCTGGATTGCCTTTGCGCTGTTCTGCCTGACGCTTGGCGTCAAAACCGTCGACACGGTGACCGGGCTCACGCTCGCACCTCGCCCCGTTCTGCTCGCGATTGTGGTCGGCATCGTATTCGTCGGGCGCTTTCTCCTTAGTCTCCTCTGGTGGGACAGAGACTGGGGGCTGCCGTCGATCCCGTGGCCGAACGCGCTGAAAGGCGACGGCGGGGTGGCGCAGCGCGCCGGCCTGATCCTCGCCATCGCCGCATTGCTCTTCCCCATCGTCGCTTACGCCCTCGACAAGAGTTTTCACCTCGGCCTACCGCTTCGCTATCTGTTCGATCTCTCCATCCTCGTATTGACCTATGTGATGCTTGGCTGGGGATTGAATATCGTTGTCGGCCTCGCTGGCCTGCTCGACCTTGGCTATGTCGCCTTCTACGCGGTCGGCGCCTATACGTTCGCGCTGCTCGGCACGACCTTCGGCTGGTCGTTCTGGGTCTGCCTGCCGCTCGCCGGTCTTCTAGCGGGGCTCTGGGGCGTGATGCTCGGCTTTCCGGTGCTTCGCCTCCGCGGCGATTATCTCGCCATCGTCACGCTCGCTTTCGGCGAGATCGTGCGCATTATTCTCATCAATTGGACTTCGTTGACCAATGGCCCGAACGGCATCAGCGATATTCCGAAGCCGACCTTCTTCGGACTTCCCTTCAAGACGGGCGAAGGCGGTTTCGCCGCGTTCTTCGGGCTGAAACACGATCACCTCTATGCGGTGATCTTTCTTTATTACGTGATCCTGCTGCTTGCGCTTCTCACGAATTTCGTGACGCTGCGGCTCCGGCGCCTCCCGATCGGCCGCGCCTGGGAAGCGATGCGCGAGGATGAGATCGCCTGCCGCTCGCTCGGCATCAACACCACGATCACCAAGCTCACCGCGTTTGCAACAGGGGCCATGTTCGGCGGCATCGCCGGATGTTTCTTCGCCACGCGGCAAGGCTTCATCAGCCCAGAATCCTTCACCTTCATCGAGTCTGCAATCATCCTTGCCATCGTCGTGCTCGGCGGCATGGGGAGCCAACTCGGCGTCGCCATCGCGGCCATCGTCATGGTCGGCGGCTTCGAAGCGCTGCGCCACACCGAGAATCTGCAGAGCATCTTCGGCGAAGGCTTCGATCCCGCGCTCTATCGCATGCTGCTGTTCGGCGTCGCCATGGTGGCGATCATGATCTGGCGACCGCGCGGGATCGTCGGCACGCGTGACCCATCGATCACGCTCGGCAAGGCGTCGTCGATCAAAGGCGATCTGGTCAAAGAGGGGCACGGATGAAGCCCTGGCAGCACGATCCCCTGCTCACGGTCGAGCATCTCACCATGCGCTTTGGCGGCCTCACCGCCGTCGACGACGTCTCCTTCGCCGTCGGGCGGAACGACATTACTGCGCTGATCGGCCCGAACGGGGCTGGGAAGACCACGGTCTTCAACTGCATCACCGGTTTCTATAAGCCGAGTGAAGGCATGCTCACCCTCACCCAGCCCGGGGCTGAGGTGCTTTATCTGGAGCGGCTCGACGACCACGATATCAATTCCGACGCACGCGTGGCGCGGACCTTCCAGAACATCCGCCTGTTCGGTGGTATGACTGTGCTGGAAAATCTGATGGTGGCGCAACACAAGGTGTTGAACCGCGCGTCAGGTCTCACCATCGGCGCCATGATCGGGCTCGGCGGCTTCCGCCGAGCCGAGCGCGATGCGGTCGACTTCGCCTGCCATTGGCTTGAGCGTGTAGGGTTGCTGGCCCGCGCGGATAGCGCCGCAGGCGCGCTCCCCTACGGCGACCAAAGGCGGCTCGAAATCGCGCGCGCGATGTGCACGCGGCCGCTGCTGCTTTGTCTCGACGAGCCGGCCGCCGGTCTCAATGCCCGCGAGACCGACGGGCTCAACGAGTTGCTGTATTCGATCCGCAAAGAAGAAGGCATCGCGCTACTCTTGATCGAGCACGACATGAGCGTGGTGATGAAGATCTCCGACCATATCGTGGTGCTCGATTACGGCAAGAAGATCGCCGACGGTTCCGTGGACGAAGTGCGCGGCGATCCGCAAGTGATCGCGGCCTATCTTGGCGTGCCCGATGTCGAAGTCTCCGAGGTCGTGCGCGAGGTCGGGCTATGACCTCACCGCTCCTCGCCATCCAGAACGTCACCGCCAGTTACGGCGTGCTGCCGATACTGCACGGCCTCAGTCTCGATATCAATGACGGCGAGATCGTAGCCCTGATCGGCGGCAATGGCGCGGGCAAGACCACGCTGATGATGACGATCTTTGGCCGGCCCCGCGCGCGCGAGGGGCGTATTCTGTTTCAAGGGCAGGACATCACGCAGCTGCCGATGCACATGATCGCGCGGGCGCGCATCGTGCAATCGCCGGAGGGGCGGCGCATCTTCTCGCGCATGACCGTGTTCGAGAATTTGCAGATGGGCGCGATCATCGCCGATAATCCCTCAGGCTTCAACGCGGATCTGGAGCATGTCTACACACTGTTCCCGCTGTTGAAGGCGCGGGCGCAGCAACGCGGCGGCACGCTTTCCGGCGGCGAGCAGCAAATGCTCGCGATCGGACGCGCGCTGATGGGGCGGCCGAAATTGCTATTGTTGGATGAACCGTCGCTCGGGCTGGCGCCGCTGATCGTGAAGCAGATTTTCGAGGCGATCAGAAAACTGAATACCGAATTCGGCGTCTCGGTGTTCCTCGTCGAGCAAAGCGCCTACCATGCGCTGAAGCTCGCGCATCGAGGCTACGTGATGGTCAATGGCCGCATCACCATGAGCGGAACGGGGAGCGAGCTGCTGGGAAGCCCGGAAGTGCAAGCGGCGTATCTTGAGGGCGGCGCGGCAAAGGAAGGAGCGGCCCGATGAGCTTCTTCTATGACGATGGGTTTTGGGTCTTCCTCGTGCTCACCGTGATCATCGGCGGCTCCGGCGCGTTTCTCTCGGGGCGTGGGTTGGCGCGAGGCTGGAAGCCATACTGGCGCGTGTTCTTCTATATGGCGCTGCTCGCGGCTGCGGTCAGATTCTTTCACTTCGCGCTGTTCGACGGCACCCTGCTCTCGCTGCATTATTATCTCGTGACCTATGTCATTCTCGTTTGTGCCGCCCTGCTCGGCTATCGTTGGATGCGCACCACACAGATGGTGACGCAATATCGCTGGGTCTACCGGCGCACGAGCCCGGTAACCTGGGCGGCGCGTTCGTAATCTTCGCCCGCTATACGGCGATAAAAATGGGTTAGACTGTTTCACGCCGCATCGATGGAGGGATTGTAATGAGCCGCTTGTTGAGCCTTGTTGCCCTGGTGGGCGCCGCCATTCTCGCCACGGGTTGCGGAGGCGGCGAAGAGGACAAGACGATTTCCGTCGCCATCGTCGGCCCAATCACCGGGCAATATGCCTCATTCGGCGCTCAGATGAAGAGCGGCGGCGGAATGGCTGTCGCCGACATCAACGAAGCGGGCGGCGTGCTCGGCAAGAAGCTTGATCTCGCTACGGGCGACGATGCCTGCGATCCGAAGCAGGCGGTCGCCGTCGCCAACCAGATGACCGGGAACGGCGTGGCGCTGGTCACCGGCCATTATTGCTCCGGCTCCTCGATCCCGGCCTCGAAAGTTTATGCTGAGAGCGACATGATTCAGATCTCTCCGGCCTCGACCAATCCTGCCTTCACCGACGACCGCGCGGGTCCGAATATTTATCGTGTCTGCGGCCGAGACGATCAGCAAGGCGGCATCGCCGGCGCCTATCTCGCCAAGAACTTTGCCGACAAGAACATCGCCTTCGTCGACGACAAGACCGCCTACGGCAAGGGTCTGGCCGAGGAAACCAAGAAGGCGATGAACGCGGCCGGCAAAAAGGAGGCGATGTCGGAGGCTATCACGGCGGGCGAACGCGATTACTCGGCGCTCGTCTCCAAGCTGAAGCAGGCCAATATCGACATTGTGTATTTCGGCGGCTACCACACCGAGGCCGGCCTGATCATTCGCCAGATGCGCGACCAAGGCATGGACACCATCCTGATGGGAGGGGACGCGCTGATCACGCAGGAATTCTGGTCGATCACAGGCGCCGCCGGCGAAGGCACGCTGATGACCTTCTCGCCGGATCCACGCAAGAACCCGGCTGCCGCCGAAGTGGTGAAGCGCTTCAAGGATAAGGGCATCGAACCCGAGGGCTATGTGCTCTACACCTACGCCGCCTTCCAAGCCTGGAAGCAGGCGGTCGAGAAAGCCAAATCGACCGAGGCGGAAGCCGTGATCAAGGCGATGCAAGATACCGAGTTCGATACCGTGGTTGGCAAATTCAAGTTCAACGAGAAGGGCGACCCAAACCTACCGCCTTATGCCGTCTATCGCTGGTCGAAGGGCGGTTACGACCAGATCACGGAGTAAAAGACCCTAGTCCTTCGCCTCGCGCTTGGCCGCGGCAAATTCCTTCTCGAGGTCCTTTTCCATGCGGACGAGGTCGTCGGGTAAAGGCATGCCGAAAGCCCGCATCTCGTTCAGCTTCTCGCGGACCCGCAGATAGAGCTCGTGCCGGTCCTCCGGCTGGTTCTCCATCTGGTTGATCAGGAGCGCGAGCTCCGCTTTGAGATCATCGAATGCCATAGGCGTGAACTCCTTGAACCTGTGTCCTTGAGCCGGATCGGACCATAAAGGCGAGAATGCTTCAAGTTGAACCAATTGCAGCGGCGCTCATTCCCCGGCATAGTCACCCGGTTAAAACGGGGAGATCATTAGATGCCAGTGCGGGGTGAAGAACTCAATATCGATAAGGGCGTAGGCTTCATCCTTGCCATGCTCTTCGGCTTTGTCATCGGCCTTTCGCTCTGGGCAGTGCTCGCGGGCGACTACGTGCAGCCGGGCAGCGTCATGAACGAGCAGACCCACCGGACGGTGCGTATCGTCGGTTTTGCCGGAGGGCTCGCCGCCCTGATCGCCTGGTGGATGCAAGGCTTCGCGGCCAATCGCGGTTTCCTCGTCCGCATGTTGTTCGCGCTCTTTATCTTCGTTGTGGCCTTTTGCAGCCTCGGGGGCTTCTTCCGGGTCGCCTATCTGATGATCACCTATCCCAATCAGATCGACTGGTCGCCGTCCGGGCTCTACTGGACCTCGCAGAGCGACCTGATCTCCTTCGTGCTGTTCCTGCTGGTGCCGCCCCGGCCGGCCTATGCGGCTTTGATCCTCGGCGCCGCGGTCTACATCGCCATCTTTGGGCCGAGGGGTCCACGGACCGTCGAGGCCTAGAGATTGCCCGAGGGTTTGAGCCCAGCTCCCTGCTCTGCTAGACCAAGTCTCTCCCCGACTCAGCCGGGGATATTCAAGGTCTGGCTCGCATGATCCCCCGCTATAGCCGCAACGAAATGGCGCGCATCTGGACGCCTGAGTCCAAATTTTCGATCTGGCTCAGGATCGAGACCTATGCGGCCGAGGCCATGGCGAAGTTCGGGACCATCCCGAAGAAGGCCGCCGAAGCCGTCAGGACGCGCGGCAATTTCAATGTCGCGCGGATCGATCGGATCGAGGCCGAGGTCAAGCACGACGTCATCGCCTTCCTCACCTCGGTTGCGGAGCACGTCGGGCCGGAGGCTCGGTTTCTGCATCAGGGCATGACGTCTTCCGACGTGCTCGATACCTGCTTCAACGTGCAATTGGTGCAAGCGGCCGATCTTCTCATCGAGGATATCGACGGCTTGCTGGAGGCGCTGAAAGCCCGGGCGTTCGAATTCAAGCTCACGCCGACGATCGGCCGCAGCCATGGCGTGCATGCCGAGCCAACGACGTTCGGGTTGAAGCTTGCGAGCGCCTATGCGGAGTTCGCCCGCGCGCGCGCGCGGCTTATCGCGGCACGCGAGGAGGTCGCGACTTGCGCCATCTCGGGCGCTGTCGGCACGTTCGCGCATGTCGATCCCCGGGTCGAGGCCTACGTGGCCGAGAAGCTAGGACTTCGGCCGGAGCCGATCTCCACCCAAATCATTCCGCGCGACCGCCACGCTTATTATTTTGCCACGCTTGGCGTGGTGGCGAGCCAGGTCGAGCGGCTCGCGACCGAGATCCGGCATTTGCAGCGGACCGAGGTGCTGGAGGCGGAGGAATATTTCAGCGAAGGGCAAAAAGGCTCTTCCGCGATGCCGCATAAGCGCAATCCGGTGCTGTCGGAGAATCTCACTGGCTTGGCACGTCTCATTCGCGGCTCTGTCACGCCAGCGCTGGAGAACGTCGCGGTCTGGCATGAGCGCGACATCTCACATTCATCGGTCGAGCGGGTGATCGGGCCCGATGCCACCGTCACGCTCGATTTCGCTCTTGTCCGGCTGACCGGCGTGGTGAAGCGCCTCGTCGTCTACCCGGAAAGGATGAAGGCCAATCT
>JANWJA010000012.1 GCA_025449615.1 Methyloceanibacter sp. | reverse complement strand
GATGCCATGATGAGTGTCGGTGAAGGGACGGCGCGTAGCGCGTGGCGCCGCGCGGTCAGGCGAGATTTTTTGATTCATGCAAGGAGTTTAGCCGGAACTCTTGTCTTTTGTATCGAGCTCCAGCGCACAACCATTGATGCAATAGCGCTGGCCGGTGGGTTTCGGTCCGTCAGTGAAGACGTGGCCGAGATGCGCCTCGCAATTGGCGCAGCGGACCTCCGTCCGGCGCATCAGGAATTTGCGATCCTCGTGCTCGCTCAAGGCGCCGTTGTCTGCCGGTGCATAGAAGCTCGGCCAGCCCGTGCCGGAATCGTATTTGGTATCGGAGCTGAACAGCGGCGCGCCGCAAGCGACGCATTTGTACAAGCCGTCGCGCTTCTCCTGCCAATAAGGATGGCTGAAGGCACGCTCGGTGCCATGCTCGCGGGTAACGTAATATTGCTCGGGAGTCAGTTGTTTCCGCCACTCAGCATCGGACTTGGTAAGCTTCACGGTGTCGTTCTTCTTGGCCTCGGTCGATCTGTTCATCTCTGGAGACTTTCCCGTTCTTAAGGATGGTGGATATCCACAATATGGCGATCGACAAAAAGCAACTCCAGGGCGGGAAACGGTGTGTCACGGAGCATTGATGGCTTGTTGAATTATGGTGGACGCCTGAGGGCGGTCAACGAGCCTTAATCGGCGCCGTGCCTTGCGAGTTAAACTTAAGAAGTGGCTGCAAGCCATTTGAAGTACGGAATAGTTCGGTTAGGCTTATCTCAGTCTAAAGCTTATCTTCCAAGATATTGCGTTGCAGCGTCTTAGGAAAATGGTATAGAACCTCGTAAATTTAGTCGCGCCGCATCGGGTATTTCTCTAATTGCGGCAACCTTCCAAGTTCGCGTCACAAAAACGGCAAAATGCAATAGCAATAGGGACGGACAGGGACAAAGGAGCGCACAACATGGAAGAAAATCTGGAGAAAACGGAGCTCGTTGAGCTTACAGCAGAGATTGTCTCGGCTTATGTGAGCAACAATACTGTGGTCGCTTCGGACCTGCCGAGTGTCATCCAGAATGTCTTCGACGCGCTAAGCCGCGCTTCATCCACGACGGGGCAAACCATTCGCGAGGAGTTGCGTCCGGCAGTACCGGTGAAAAAGTCCGTGACGCCCGAGTACATTATCTGCCTCGAAGACGGGAAGAAGTTCAAATCCCTTAAACGCCACCTGCGGACCCATTACAATCTGACTCCTGAGGACTATCGGGAGAAATGGGGCCTGCCGCACGACTACCCCATGGTCGCCCCGAATTATGCGGCCGCCCGGTCTGACCTCGCCAAGCGCATGGGTCTGGGGCAGAGGCGCAAATAGCGCGCGAATCAGCGGTTTTGGATGTTTTGCTGTTTCGTTATGAAACAGATCGAGCCTACTCGGGCGGCTTAAGCACCCATATCGAGTAGAGCGACCGCGATTCAGCTACAAGCTATTGCGATTCTTTATGAATTTCGCCGAGGACTCTTGCGCGTCGAATCCGAACCACACATAGTCTTGTACAGATAGCGGCGATTCGCAGGTGTTTTGAACGACTTGCGGCAGGGGGAGGCCACATGCTGTCCAGGCGAGCCTTTAGGGCACAACTGGTTGTTCAGGGACAGCGTATGCTTTTCGACTATTGGCTTGAAGCGGCAGGCTCCCGGCAAATGCCGGCGCGCTCCGATATCGATCCGCAGGGTGTTACCAAGCTGCTGCCGAATATTGGTTTGATCGACGTTGCCAATGGCCTCGAAGAGGCGCGGTTCCGCCTCGCAGGCACCAATTTCCACGACATCTATGGCAGGGAAATTACCGGCCAGCGTGTCGGCCAAGTGTTCTCGGGCGGACAGGCAGATTATTGGCGCCGTGCGCATGAGCGCATCTTGGAGACCGGCGCGCCGCATCATGGCGTGGTGCGGGGACCGGCAGAGGGCCGCGATCATATCGTGTTGTTCTGGCTGAGATTGCCGCTGTCGCAGGATGGGCTTTGTGTCGACCGCATCCTCTGCCTCGACGTCGCCGCGCCGGTCGAAACCGCTAAAGTGACGACCTTGACACCCCAGCGGCGCTATACGCCAATTCCGGTCAAGGTCGCGGCTGAGCCCCAGCAGATCCACTGCAGTTGAGCTGCATCGCTCGATAGGATGCGAGATCTCCCTTGATGGTGCTCAATAATCCGAGATGACGGTGGAGGTCGTAAGACCAATGACCGGCAAGCCCGCGTGTACGCTCCGCGCGAAGGGCACGGCGGAGCTTTGCGAGAATATGCAGAGCGCCATTCGTGCTTTGGTCCTCGATCTCGCGCGGCCAAAGCGGAATGAGCTTCGCCAAATCGCGCTTCGCACATAGTGGCGAGCGCCGGCGTCGGTCATTCCAGCATAAATTCGCGCAGTGGTTGAGCGCGGTTGTGGCCAACTAATCCCCGTTCGGTGCTGTCTCGCTGTTCCGGCCATGTCGCAATTCTCCGATGAAGTTGCATCCGAGGATGCGCCTGATGCGGAAGCCGGGGATTAGTTGCGAGAGCGGGTACTCGCGGATACGCGTAACGCGTTGTCATCGTGCTGATTTCGCCAACGACTACGGTTTGATCCGCGAGGAAGGTTCGCGGTCTGCCGCCTCGCGGCGGTTACGGCATTGGGGAAGCGAAGACTATCGGCCGACGCTCGACGCCTGGCGCGAGGACGGCGATGAGTGAGCGGCTTGCGTGGCAAGAGCTCCGCGCGCGTCGCTTCTGATCCGCTCCACCATGGAGAGCAGGCCGTTCGAGCGCTGCGGGGTGAGGTGCTCCTTGAGGTGGAGCTTGCTGAGGACAGCGTTGGCGTCGATCTTGAGAATGTCATCGGCGCTCAAACCGGAATAAAGCGAGAGAAGGATTGCGATCAGGCCGCGCACAATGTGAGCATCGCTATCGCCGATAAAGGTGAGGCTGGTGTTGCGTCCGTCGCGGTGCGGCGTGGTGGCGAGCCAGACCTGGCTCACGCAGCCTTGCACCTTATTGGCGGCGTTCCGCGCGTCGTCGGGCAGCGGCTCCAGAGTGCGGCCGAGCTCGATGACATAACGGTAGCGATCCTCCCAATCGTCGAGCAGCTCGAAATCGGCGAGGATGGCATCGATACGTCCGGGCGGCGCGGCCGTGGTCTGTTGGCTCTGGTCCATACAAATCAATATAGACACGAGAACGCCGTCATGACAGGGCCGCGAGGGCAGCAATCGGCTAGGTGCCTGACGGGCCGTTCCAAGCCGGCTGCAGATCCTGCGGCTCGAGTGTGTCTTGCGACGGGCTCGGCTCGAAGGACGCAGGCTCCGACGGCTCAGGGATCGAGGCGGCAGGGACATCGGCTGCGATCGAGGCCGCCACGTCCTTGTTCTCGATGAAGCCCATCAGCATCTCGAAGCCGAATTCGGCCTTCTGCACGAACATTTGGAAGACATCCATGCCCTTGGCGCAGGCGTCAGGGTTACGGTCGCAGAACCCGGTGACGTCCTTCACTGCGGCCTGGGCCGTTCCGTAAACCTCGCCCTGCTGCTTCGAATCGGTCGGCAGCAGCAGAATGATGATCCCGAGCCAAAATGCAGTCCTAATCAAAAACATCGCCTTATCCCTTTCAACTGATGCCGGCTCTAAATGGCCAGTTCATCTTCCCCAGATGAGGACACTATAACTCAAAGGAAATAAGGAAATATCGATTGACTGAGATAATTTTACTTGATCTGTGAAAGCTTCTGTTAAGCAGAACGACGGCGATTTACACCCCATTTATTTTCATTACGATTTCTCTAAAACTTTAGTCAAATGCTGCGTAGTGCCTGAGATCGTTGCAATTCAGCCATTTTTGGCTGAGTGCCGAGCTGGCTATGTTTGTCACAACTTTAAGCTTCCTTAAGTCAGTCGCTCAATAATGCTTCAAATAGGGCCGGCGCCGGTTGTCGGGTTGAGTGGGTGCGCTTGAAAGATGCATGGGATCGGCATCGAAAGTGTGAAGGGCCTGGGCGCATATTTCCGCTCGCTGGTCCATGTCTCGGTGGAGGACGATGCCGTGGCATCAGCCCGGCACCAATCCTTTATCGCTTCGCATGTCCTCGCCGGGTTCGTCGCACTCCTCGTGTTTCCGATCTATCTCGTCGTGGGGGGCAAGCCCACACTGCTCGGCGCAATCGCGTTTCTCTGGCTGCTGTCGCCCATCGGGCTCGCAATCTTTCTGTCCCGTACCGGCAAATTCGCGGCTGCCCATCTGATCTCAGCGGCAAATTTCGCGGGCCTCGTCACCTTCTTCTGTTGGCTGACCGGAGGCATTCACTCTTTTCTGCTGCCTTGGATGATCGTGGTGCCGCTTGAGGCAGCACTCGCCAGGGACATTCGCATCGTCACCTTCGCCACGCTGCTAGCCTCGCTCGGACTGGTCACGCTGCTTGTGTTTGGAGCGGCAGGCATGCTTCCCGCAAATGAGCTATCACTGCCACCGCTCGCGCTCGCTTTCTTTGGCGCCTTCACAGCGCTCGGTTACGTCACCGGTCTCACGGTGAGCCTTCAGTCCGTGCATCGTGCTTCTGAGGACGCGGTCCGGATCGGCGAAGACCGTTACCGGCTACTCGCGGAAAACACCTCCGACCTTATTACGCGTCATGACGAGCGCGGCCGCGTGGTGTTCGCCTCGCTCGCAGCGCAAGCGATGTTCGGCGAGTTGCCGGCAAGACTTTACGGCGATGGCTTGTTCGAGCGCGTCCATGTCGCAGATCGGCCGGCTTATCTCACGACATTGTCGCGATGCTATGCGGCCAACGCGCCGATGGCGGTCGAGTTCAGGGCATTGCAGGGCGCTCCCGGCAGGGGACGACATATCTGGCTCGAAATGCGCTGTCGTCCCGTCAATACGGCGACGTTCGGCGCAGAGAAGCTTCGTGCGGGCGTGGTCGCGGTCACGCGCGACATCACCGAGCGCAAAGCTCAAGAAGAAGAGCTCGTGCGCGCACGCGACGATGCCGAGAGTGCCAACCGCGCCAAGACGCAATTCCTTGCCAATATGAGTCACGAGCTACGTACACCGCTCAATGCCGTGATTGGGTTCGCAGAGATTATCCACGGCGAGATGTTTGGCGAGCTCGGCGATGCGCGCTACCGGGACTACGCCGGGCATATCCATGACAGCGGCCAGCACCTGTTGCAGGTCGTCAATGACATTCTCGATATGTCGAAGATCGAGGCCGGCAAGTTCAAGATCGTCAAGGAACCCTTCGCGGTTAGGCCGTTGATCGATGTTTGCTGCGAGGTGACGCGGCAGGCTGCGGAGAAGAAAGAGATTACATTGATCGTGGATGCATCGCCTAGTCTACCAGAGCTCGCAGCCGACAAGCGCGCGGTGAAGCAGATGCTGCTCAACCTGGTCTCAAACGCGATCAAGTTCACCGATGCCGGCGGGTGGGTGCGGATCGAGGCGCGGCTTGAGGGCACGAGCGTCGCGCTTGTCGTCGCGGATAACGGTATCGGTATTGATGAGGCCGACTTGGCCAAGCTCGGCAATCCCTTCATACAAGCCAATAATTCCTATGACCGGCAGCATGATGGGGCGGGACTTGGGCTTTCCGTGGTGAAGGGGCTGGCGCGGCTTCATGGCGGGGATCTCAGCCTCAAGAGCAAGCTTGGGGAGGGGACGGTTGCCACGCTGCTGTTGCCGCTGGAAGACTACATCGCAGCGCCGCTTCCGAAGCTCGATCTGCACAAAGCCTCGGCGGCCTAGTTTCTCTCGTTTAACAACTCTTTAGCTTCGGGCGCCAAGATGGGATGGAGGCGATTCTCTTCGCCTTTCCAGGAGTTCAACGACCAATGAATTGGGCTTGCCAGACGCGATGGGGGTAGTTTCGGCACGGTTAGCGTTTCTGGCCTTTCTCGGCCTGACTGGCGCTATCATCTATAACGCTCTCTATCTTCAGGAAGGGCATGGCACTGCCATGAATCCCAATCCTGCCTCCACACGTGTAAGCGTGAGCGATACCCCCGTTATCGTCCCGCTTCCGACACCAAGTCCGCAAGTCGCCACAAGCGATGTGCGCAAGGACGTTCCGGCTCAGCCCGAGCCAGTCGAGCTCGTGCGCGACATACAAACGGAGCTGAAGGCACGCGGCTACGAT
Source organism: Methyloceanibacter sp. (assembly GCA_025449615.1). The sequence continues at coordinate 1,932 of JANWJA010000012.1, read as the reverse complement.
GCCGGGGAAGCGGACGGGAGAATGCGCGACGATACTAAGGCTGCGATTTCCGCCTATGAAAAGGCGGAAGGGCTGCCTGTGACCGGTGTGCCGTCCGATCAGTTGCTGGCGAGGCTGCTGCTGGGACTGCCATCCAAGACGGCAGCCACGACCGGATCGGTGGCGCCGGCGCCACAGGCGCCAAAGCCCGTTGCCATCGACAACACCGTGAAGAGCGTGCAGCAAGTGCTTTCGGATCTCGGTTACGATCCTGGTCCCTCCGATGGCGCGATGGGCGCCACCACGAAAACCGCGATCGAAGCCTTCCAGAGGGACCGTAAGCTCGTGCAGGACGGCCGGATCACGCCGGTTTTGTTGCGGGAGATCAAGCGGGTGACCGGCAAGTCGATCGAATAGCGTCCCCCTCGCGTCACTCCTGACACGCGGCGTATGACGCCCGCGATTTCCCACGCTAGAGTCTTCATCATGCGTATCAGAAGCGAGATTTGGGTGAAGGCCTATTTGCGGCGCTGCGAGGTCGCGGGTGTACCGGCGGTCGTGGTTCGACGCGGCGACGATCAGGCCGGCGCTATCTATCTTTCAATCAATCGGCTCGACGGCACGGTCAGTCTCTATGGTCCAGCGCCTGCGGGGCTCGAGACGGGTAGCACCGAGCGTCGCTTTGTGATTTGCTTGAGTAGCGATAGAGTGGCGGGACGAGAGGCCGACAGATATCTCGTGCGTGAAGCCGAGTTCGATTCCGATTTTTGGGTTGTTGAGATTGAGGATCGGCAAGGGCGACATCATCTCGTCGACGCCGAGCTTGGATGAGCCGGTTAGGACTCCGTTAACCTTACCGGCGTCTTAATAGGGGAAGGCGCGTGGGGGCACGCCCAAGGAGCAATGGGTCCTCACGCCGTGAGCGGTATATAGGAGACCCCGACTATGGCGATCATCCTCGAGTTCCGCCCTGCGGCCCAGAGCCTTCTGGCGGCGGGGAGTCGCGATCGAGACGAGCAGCAAGATTCCACTGATGGTCCGCGCGGGGAGATCGTGATCTTTCCAGGCGTGCGGATCGAGCGGCGGAACCCCGGACCGGCGCCGCGGCCTATACGCAGCGCATCGCGCGGACGGGCACAGCGGCGCAAGAAATAATTTTTTCCTATGCCTACCGGGAGAACGGCGCGCAGTTCGCCGACTTCAGCGCCTCGGCGGTTCGTGCCGAGCGGCTCGCGCCTGAGAGCGGTGCCCTGATCATGGCGATGCCTTCCTTCAGCGGCGATTCCACTACCACGACCTCCTCTTCCTCGGGCGCATCGCCTTCGAGGTCCGGCACGGGCTGACCGGTCTCGTTGATGAGCATGTTCACGCGGCCGCGCCGCATATCGGCGCCGGAGACGGCGTAGAAATTGTCGCCTTTCGGCGTGTAGAACGCGATCAGCCAGAGATCGTCGGGGACGACCGCGCTCAATCGTACGGGACCGGCAGAAAGATCATAACGGCAAAAGGCATAACGCACGTCGGGCGCCTGCATTGGCATGGTCTCTTCGCCGGGCTTCACCGGCGGCAGCTCGATCATCACGTTGGCTTCGCCGAGCGACTTCAGCCGTGCGAACGCATTCTTGGGTGCGAGCGACGGCAGGGCGAGGACCGCCATGATATGAATGAGTCCGCCCAGCACGATGGCGATCAAGATAAAGAGCAGGGGGATTCTCAGTCGCATGATTTTCGCTCGATCCTGGGCAGGCGGTCGGGAAGCACCTGTCCCGTGCCGGTCGCATCCGTAACACGGGGCGAATAGATACGGAGCATGAGCACGAGGTTCTGGCCGGAATCGTCGCCGCTCGGCAGCCAATTCTCCGGACGCGCATTCTTGGAGAGATTAACACGATAAGTCCCGTCGGCGCGGCGCAGCAGTTCGTCGCTATTGAAGCTGTAACGTTGCGACGGATT